>JAGQTE010000100.1 GCA_020439175.1 Acidimicrobiales bacterium
ACGGGCGTGACGGCGGTGGTGCTCAACGTGACGGCGGTGTTCCCGACGGCGGCGACGCACCTGTCGCTGTGGCCGACGGGCGCAGCGCAGCCGGTCGTGTCCAACGTCAAAGCGCCGGCGGGGACGACGGTGCCGAACCTCGTGGTCGTACGGGTCGGCGCCGACGGCAAGGTCAACCTGTTCAACAACAGCGGTGCCGTCGACGTCGTCGTGGACGTGGCCGGCTACTTCGCCGATCCGATGACGGCGTCGATCGGCGAAGGCCCGTATCGATCGCTCGACCCGGCGCGCATCGTCGACACCCGTGACGGCACCGGCGGGCCGAAGGCCAAGCTGGGCGCCGGCTCGACGCGCTCGGTGACCGTCACCGGGGTTGGTGGGGTGCCGGCTACGGGCGTGACGGCGGTGGTGCTCAACGTGACGGCGGTCTTCCCGACGCAGGCGAGCCACCTGTCGCTGTGGCCGTCGGGGACGACGCGGCCCGTCGTGTCGAACCTCAACGTCGTGCCCGGGGTGACGGTGCCGAACCTGGTCGTGGTGCGGGTCGGCGCCGACGGCAAGGTCAACCTGTTCAACAACAGCGGTGCCGTCGACGTCGTCATCGACGTCGCGGGCTACATCGCCGGCTGACGCGCTCCACCGGCGGCGGCGCGTCGAGCCGTGGAGTGCGTCGACGCATCGAGCCGGCAGATCGCGTCACCATGGCGCGAGATCTGCCGGGTCGTTCCCCGCACGATCGTGGCGCACACGATCGGCGCGCAACCGGTGGGCCGTCAACGACGACCGGCGACCGACGGGTGACCACCGGCGCCGTCCGTCGACCGGCGCGAGGCCGTCCACCCACCGAGGTGCTCAGGCCGAGGGGTAGCGCTCGTAGTGGGTCGGGTCGACGAAGGGCTCGCCTTCGAAGCGGTAGGCGACGAGGGGCCCGCCGACGACGGCGCTGAAGTCGACGCAGGCCGTGCGGGGCGTCCAGTCCATGCCGTGCTCGGGCTCCCACCGGCGCCAATGGTGCCCGTAGACGACCGGCACATCGTCGGTGTAGCAGTGGCGGCGGTCGGCCTCGAGGCACGGCACGTCGGGCAGATCCGGGTACGGCGCGCCGTCGAGCGTCGTCGTGCCCTGCGGGATGTCGACCACGTCGCGCACCGAGGTCGGCTCCGCCGTCCACCAACGGACGCGGGCGACGTGGCGGGTGTGGCCGCCCTTGTCCCGGTACGGCGGCAGGCCGTAGCGGCGCAGGTCGATCTCGGGGCCCTTGCACAGGATCTCGACGGCGCGGAACAGCGGGGTGCCGGGCGTCAACGCTCGCTGGAGCAAGGCGTCGCCGTCAGGCCCGTCGGGGAAGCGGGCGCCGCCGACCTCCTCCTGCACCACCGCCATGGCGTCGGTGTGCCAGCAGGCGTGCACCACCCGCAGCCCGCCGAGGTCGAGCCACAGCGGCAACGTGCGGAACCACGCCAGCCACGACGCTCGCTCGTCGTCGTCGAGCTGGGTCAGGAACGCCGCGTGTTGACGCCGGTTCTTCGCGGTGTGCCCGCGCAGGAAGCGACCTGGCCGGTCCGGGTTCGGTGTGGCCCAGGCGAGGGCGTTGAGCTCGTGGTTGCCCATCACGATCTGCGCGTCGCCGGCGTCGACCATGGCGCGGACCAGCTCGAGCACGGCGCGCTGCTCGTCGCCGCGGTCGATCAGGTCGCCGACGAACACGACGGTGCGGTCGCCGTCGGGGTGCCGGCGCCGACCGTCGGCTCCGGCCGTCCACCCGAGCACGTCGAGCAGCCCCGCCAGCTTGGTGGCGCTGCCGTGGACGTCGCCGATCACGTCGTAGCCGGTCACCACCCCAGGCTCGCAGGTCTGCAGGTCTGCGGTCTTCGCACGGTGCGGTCCGGGCGCAGCCGGTACGGTGCGGCGGGGCGCGGCGGCTCCCCGGTCGGGAACAACCAGGGAGCGGGCGATGGCAGCGACACCGAGGCCGGCGAGCATCGACGCCGGTGCGCACACGGCGGACGACGGCTACTTCGGGCCCGACAGCGTCACGTGGCGGGTGGCGTCGCACCCGGCGCTGGGGTTGGCGGCCGCCTGCGCCGGCACGATCCAGATGCTGTACCCGCAGGTCATGCACGTGGTCGACCAGGCGTCGACGTTCCGGCAGTTCCCCGAGCTGCGGGCGCAGCGCACCGGCGAGTTCGCCGCCACCGTGTTCTTCGGCGACAAGGCGTCGGCCGACAAGGCGGGCGAGGTGCTGCGACGCATCCACGCCTCGTGCCACGCCGTCGACCCGCACACCGGCGAGGCGTACACCGCCGACAAGCCCGAGCTGCTCGAGTGGGTCTTCAACTCGCTGACCTGGGCGATGCTGCGGGGCGCCCAGACCTATGGCCCATCGCTCAGCGCCGACGACCAGGACCGCTTCGTCGACGAGCAGCGGACCATGGCGCGCATGGTCGGGCTCGACCCCGACGAGCAGCTGCGCAGCCGCGCCGAGCTCGACGACTACATGCAGGTGGTGCTGCCGAAGCTCGCCTACGGCTACGACACCCGCTGGTTCAAGGCGATCACCGTGCCGTCCTCGCTGCCGACCAGCCCGGGCCAGGC
>JAGQTE010000101.1 GCA_020439175.1 Acidimicrobiales bacterium
GAGACATGGTGACGGATCTCCACTTCGAAGGCAAGGCGAAGGGGAAGTGGGACGAACCTAGCCACGATCTTTCATAGGGCTGCGTGAGCAGAGGCGCTGACGGTCACGGTGAGTGATGCGAAGGCGTGGCGGAGCGCGCCGAGTTCGGTGTGGAGCTCGTGGCGGAGTGCGCCGATCTCGGTGTGAAGCTCGTGGCGCAGGTCCCCGCGGGTGAGGGCAAGCTCTGCCCGGAGGTGGTCGCGGGTGACCAGCTCGTCGGCGTCGGACGCGGGGAACTCGGACATCAAGGCGTTGGCATCGTCGTCGCCGATGACGGCGGCGAGCTTGAGGTAAATCGAGCTACGGGTTGCAGCATCGAGAGACATGGTGACGGATCTCCACTTCGACGGCAAGGCGAAGGGGAAGTGGGACGAACCTAGGCACGGGGTGCGACAACATCACCAGATCGGTGGGGAGCGCGTGCCGTCGAGGTTCTCGGTGCCGATCGTGCGGTCGGCCAGGTCGTCGAGCCACACGTGGCTGGGCAGCGCGTCGAGGGCGAGCTCGACCGTGACGGCGTCGGGGCTAGGTGCCTCCACGACGATGTCGGCCGTGGCGGCGCACCACACCGCCGTGCCGCCCTGCTTGCCGACGGCCTTGCGGTCGGCGCGGGTGGGCTTGCGGCGGCGGTCGGCGATGGGGCTCGGTTGGGCGGCCGTCGGGTCGGCGGCGGGGATCGGACAGTGCGGCGGCCCCGGGTTCGGCCCGAGCACCTCGACGGCGTCGAGGGCGAAGGCGCACTCCAGCGGCTCGGGGAACAGGTCGGTCGGCTGGTGGGCGGCGAGGTCGGTCGGCGTGAGCCCGGCGAAGAAGTCGCCGCCGGTGAAGGTGCAGCGCACCAGGTAGCAACCCATCCCCCCACGATGGCGCGTCTGCACGCGCCCGGCGCGCACAAGCGCGCAACCGTCCGGTCGGGTCCGGCGATCCGACGTGATGGGTGGGGCCCCAGGTGTCCGGCGGCGGTCGGTGTCAGCCGGCGAGTCGGGCAGGGCCGCGGAAGACCTGGTCGGCGTGCCAGGCGATGTGCTCGCTCGCCGGAGCGGGCTCGCCCGGCTGGGGGAGGCGCAGGTCGGCGCCGGCGAGGGCGAGGACCTGTCGTTCGCCGGCGGTCGTGCGGGCCACGAACCGTTTGGAGACGAGGACGCGGTGCTCGTCGTCGATGCCGAGCACGCCCGAGTCGAGCAGCACGTGGTGCAGGCTGCAGGCGCAGATGCCGTTGGCGACGTCGTCCGGTCCGTCCGCCGACCACCAGCGGATGTGGGCCGCTTCGAGGCCGACGGCGGCACGGTCCATCCAGCCGTCGAAGCCGCACACGGCGCAGCGGTACTCGTAGGCGACGAGCACCCGTTCCCGGAAGTTCGGGTCGCGGCGGCGTCGCCGGTCGTCGTCGTCGACACGACCGCGGACGAGCTCGGCTTCGACGTGGTCGAGGTCGAGCCCGACGGCGGCGGTGATGTCGTCGTGCAGCGACGGTGGCCAGTTGTCCTCGAGGAGCAATCGGGCGACGGTCACCAGCAGCCCCGGGTCGTCGAGCAGGGCACGGGTGAAGTCGTCGGCGAGCCGGCCCGTGGCGTCGAGGGCTGCGAGTCGTCCGGCGCTGTCACCGGGGTCCTCGCCCGACGGGGTGGTGACGACCCACAGGCCGTCGTCGTTGGCGAGGCGCCGGAACGGGTGGCTGGGCTGCGTGGTGCGCGGCGGTCCGAAGTCGTCGAGGAGCGCACCGAGCTTGCCCGCGGCGGCGCGCCACGCGATCTCGGTGGTGCCGCGGCGGAGCTCGCCGAGTGCGTAGAGCAGCAACAGCGGCTTGTGCGGCGCCCGCTCGCCGCGGCGCGACCACTGCTTGATCGACGCCACCCGTCCCAACCACAGGTCCCGCTCCGCCGGATCCACCACACCGCCAGTTCAGCAGACTGCGACCGGTGGATCAGGCCTCGAGCGCCGACGCCGTGAGGCGGTCAACGACGGTTGCGAGGTTGCGGCCGGCCTGGTTGTAGGCGGCCATCAGGTCGACGGTGTCGCCGGTGGGCGTCCACGCCGTGCCGGCCGTCTCGACGGCGAGCACCGGCTGTTCCCGACGGGTGATGAACCAGAACCGGTAGGCGGGGATGTCGAGGAGATCGTCGGGGTGTGCGACGCGCAGCCGTTCGGCGGCGGCCGGAAACGACTCGAACAGGTGGTCGCGCACGACACCGCCGTAGCCGGAGGTGTCGTGGTAGCCGGAGCGGACGTCCCAGGAGCCGTCCTCGTCGTCGAGGGCCAGCACGGAGATGAGGCCGGCAACCGCCCGGTAGGTGAGCGTGCGGCGGGTCGTAGGTGGTGCGCGCGTCGGGGAGTCGAGGCCGACGGCGGCCTCGAGGTGGCGTGCCGTGGCCTTGACGCCGATGTCGATCACGTCCGCCCAGCCGCCATCGGGCCGGGAGCACCACGGCTCGACGTGGATGCTGCCGGGGAGGTTCACGCCGATGACGCAGAGGTCGTCGTACGGCTCGCGTCGAGTGCCGTTGTTCGTGCACAGCCAGAGGCAGTCGTACTGGCCGTCGCCGGGGTGCGCCTCGATGAGCCAGAGGTCCGGGTGACGCCGGGCGAGC
>JAGQTE010000012.1 GCA_020439175.1 Acidimicrobiales bacterium
AGCTGGCCGGTGATCGTCTCCAGCGTCGAGGTCGGGTTGGAGCCGTCGACGCTGCCCGCCGCCAGGTCGTCGCCGTCCTGCGTGGTGTCCAGCGCCTCTTCTTCCACCCGCACCGTGCCGGGCAGGGCGACCGGGATGTCGCCGTCCGGATCGGGGATGCCGATCGACAGGATCGCCTCGTCGGTGTCGCCGTCGCCGTCGGTGATCTCGTAGGTGAAGCGCTCTTCCGCTCCCGCCGGGGCCGAGCCCGTGACGGTGTAGGTGTAGCTGCCGTCGGAGTTGATGACCAAGGTGCCGTAGAGGCCGGTGATGCTGACCGAGCCGCCAAAGGCCACCGATTGACCTTCCACTGTGGTCACCCGCGTGCCCAGCGAGCCGTCCAGCGCCTGGTCCGCGCCCAGCACGTCGCCGCCGTCCAGCTGGCCGTCGCCGGTCAGCACGTTGCCGCTGGCAACGCCGGCGTCGTCGACGAAGTTGGCGTCGTCCTCGGCCGTCGGCAGGTCGTCTTCGATGCCCACCGTCAGGGTGGCACCGCCGGCAACGCTGCCGCCGCCCGCCAGGCTGACGTCGAAGCTGAACGCCTCCGACACGTCGCCGCCGCTGTGGTCGGCCGCGATCTCCAGGGTATAGCTGTAGGTGCCGTCCGGGTTGATGGTCAGCGAGCCGTACTGCGTCTCCACCGTCGTCCCGCCCGCGACCACGGCCGCGGTCTGGGCAGCCCCCGAGCGGTCGGTGTAGTCGACCGAGGTGATGGCCTGGGCGTCGGAACTGACGTCCGACAGCTTGATGGCGCCCGAGGTCGACTCCGCATCGCTGCCGGAAGCCGAGCCGATGCCGTCCAGCGCCGCCTCGTCGACGTCGAGGGTCTGGTTCACCACCTCCGGTGCCGGCGGCGGTGCGAACACGTCGATGGTCAGCGTGGCGACCGAGGTGTCGCCGTCGCCGTCGGTCAGCGTGTAGTCGAAGCTTTCCTGCGCATCCGACGACGGCACCGAAGTGACCGTGTACTGGTAGGAGCCGTCGGCATTCAGCACCAGGGTGCCGTAGGTGCCGGTGACGGTCACCGTGCCGCCGGTCAGGTCGCTACCGTCGACCGAAGTGACGGTCGCACCGTCCGCACCAAGGGTGTCCGCACCCGGCGCGTCGGTGACGACGTTGCCGCCGGTGGTGTTGCCGATGTCGCCGCCGACGCTGTTGCTGTCGTCCCGTGCGTAGGGCACGTCGTCGACGATCTCGATGGTCAGGCTGGAGGTATCGGTATCGCCGTCGCTGTCGGTGACGGTGTAGCTGATCTTCTCCAGCACCACCGTATTGTCCGGCGGGGCCGCGTGGCTGGCCGGATCGGTCAGGGTGTAGACATAGCTGCCGTCGGCGTTCACCTGGATGACGCCGTAGTCGGTGGCGATCTCGATGGTGCCGCCGACCAGCGCAGTGGTGGTGCCGCCGAAGGTGACCGAGGTGATCGCCGCACCGTCGCCGGTGAAGCTCAGCTGGCCGGTGATCGTCTCCAGCGTCGAGGTCGGGTTGGAGCCGTCGACGCTGCCCGCCGCCAGGTCGTCGCCGTCCTGCGTGGTGTCCAGCGCCTCTTCTTCCACCCGCACCGTGCCGGGCAGGG
>JAGQTE010000102.1 GCA_020439175.1 Acidimicrobiales bacterium
ACGATGAAGAACCCCATGAAGCCGTACCGGCCGTCGTAGGACACGATCGAGCCTCCACCGATCAGCTCGTCGCCGATCGCCGCGGCAACGAAGCCATCGGGGTCGGTCGTCCAGAAGACCTCGGCGTCGTCCAGGCCGGGGTTCCAGCCTTCGCCCGCCGCCCACGCCACCAGCTCGTCGAGCTCGCCGCGCACCATCGGGCGGATGGTCATCGTCGCCACGCCGAGGCGGTCGGCGATCTCGGTCGGCAGGGCGACGTCGACGGGCAGCATCGAGCCGGGAGTGTACGACCGGCCCGACATCAGGGCCTGCGCATCGAGCCGGCAGATCTCGTCACCATCGCACCGAATCTGCCGGGTCGATCCACCAACGACCGTTCCCGAGACGACCAAGTCGCCGTCAGGCCGGCCAGGCCGGCGCGACGTCGCCGTCAGGCGAGCGCCGGGTCGGCGTCGGCCTCGTCGCCGCCGATCGGGCCGCTCGGCAGGAAGTGACGGGCCACGACGACACCGAGCAGGTTGATCACGGCACCCACGCCCATGACGATCGCCAAGCCGTGGACGAAGGCGGCGTCGGCCGCCTGGGCCACGTCCGATCCTCCACCGGGCGGGCTCAACGGGTGGAAGCCGCCGAGCGCCGCCGCCGAGCTCGACGAGCTGAGGCCCATCGCCGACACGGCATCGGCGAACCACTGGTCGGCGGTGACGACGAGCAGGCTGCCGAGCGCACCGATGCCGATGGCGTTGCCGACGCGCTGCGCCGCGTTGTTGGACGCCGACGCGATGCCGGCCCGCTCGCTCGGGGCGCCGTTCAGGATGGCGGTGGTGATCGGGATGGCCGTGCAGGCGATGCCGACGCCGAACAGCAGCTGCGACACCAGCAGGAACGCCACCGGCGTGTCCGGTGTGAGGAACACCAGCATCCCGGCGGCGACGGCGCTGGTCACGCTGCCCACGATCGCCGGCGCCCGCAGCCCCACGCGGGCCGAGACGATGCCGACCACCGGGGACAGCAGGAAGATCGTGGCCGTCGTCGGCAGGTAGAAGAGCCCGGCCGTCAGCGGACTGTCGCCCCGGATGGACTGGTAGTAGGTGGCGACGAACACGAAGGCGGCGCTCACCGCCACCTGCAGGATCACGCCGAGGATGACCCCGCCGGCGAAGAGCTTGTTGCGGAACAGCCCCAGGTCCAGCATCGGGTCGTCGCGCCGGCGTTCGTGTCGGGCGAACCAGCCGAACAGCGCCGCGGCCACGACCAGGGGCAAGGTCCACACCAGGATCGGGGTGCCCTCCTGACCCGCCGAGATGCAGCCGGCGAGCAGCAGCACGAAGGCGAACGACACCAACGCCACGCCGCCGCCGTCGACCCGGCGCCCGGGGGTCGCCGGCATCTCGGGGACCGCACGCCACCTCACCCACCGGCGCCTGGTGCCGCCGCCGGCCGCCGTGGTACGAGGGCAGATCGCTCGGGATGACGCCGTCGACCGTGTCCCGCATCGCCGAGCTTGCGGATCTGATCGACGGCGAAGAACATCCTCGCCCCGGTGATGAGCGCCCGCACGGCGCACCACCGTAGCGAACCGACAACCCGTGCTGTTCCGCTGAACGAAGCGACGGGCGAGCGATACTGTGCGCCGCCGCATCACGCTGCGGCCGCAAGCACCGGCGGCGGACGGGAGGACCCGTGGAGCAGGACACGATCGCCACGCTGGCCCTCATCGCCATCATCGCCGTGCTCTCGCCGGTGCTCGCCGATCTGCTGCGGCGCTTCCGCATCCCGGGCGTCGTCATCGAGATCGTCCTCGGCATCATCATCGGGCCGCAGGTGCTGGCGCTCGCCACCCCCGACGACATCGTCACCGGCCTGTCCGAGCTCGGCCTGGCCTTCTTGATGTTCCTCGCCGGCTACGAGATCGAGCTGAGCGAGATCAAGGGCAAGCCGCTCAACCGCGCCGCCGCCGGCTGGGGTCTGTCCTTGGTGGTGGCGTTCACGTTCGCCTTCGTCCTGATCGAGGTCGGCGAGGGCCTGTCGACGCTGATGATCGGGCTGGCGCTCACGACGACGGCGCTGGGCACGCTGCTGCCGATCGTGCGCGACGCCGGCATCCTCGAGACCCGCTTCGGCGGCTACATCATGGGCATCGGCACCGTCGGCGAGTTCGGGCCGATCGTCGCCATCGCCGTGCTGCTCAGCGGTGACGCCCCCATCCACACGCTGATCCTGCTCGCCGTGTTCATCGGGATCGCCGTGCTCGCCGCCGTCCTGATGCTGCGGGCCCGGCCGCCGCGCTGGCTCGAGCTGCTGCGCAAGAACCTGCACTCGAGCGCGCAGCTGCCCATCCGCGTCTCGGTGCTGTTGATCATCGCTCTCGTGTGGGTGGCGGCCGACCTCGGCCTCGACGTCCTCCTCGGCGCCTTCGCCGCCGGGATGATCCTGCGCATGGCTGCCGGCGGGCCCGACCGCGAGACGGTGCGGATCAAGCTCGAGGCGATCGGTTTCGGCTTCCTCATCCCCATCTTCTTCATCGTGTCGGGCATGAAGTTCGACATCGATGCCCTGCTCTCGGATCGCTCCGAGCTCATCCGGGTGCCGATGTTCCTGCTGGCGTTCCTCGTCGTGCGGGGACTCCCGGTGTTGGCGCTGTACCGCGACGACCTGCCCGGCATCCAACGCAACGCGCTGGCGCTGATGGCCGGCACGCAGCTGCCGCTCGTGGTGGTGATCACCACGATCGGCCTCGACACCGGCCAGATGCTGCCGTCGAACGCCGCGGCACTCGTCGGGGCCGCCATGCTGTCGGTGCTGCTCTACCCGTCGATCGGCCTCGGACTGCTCAAGCGGGCGGGGGTGCTGCCCGAGCCCGGGGCTACGGAGGGTCCGACCGTGGCGGCGGCACCCGACGGCGCCTGAGGCGTCCGGCCAGATCGACGCGGCCGTCCACGGCTGAAGATGCCCTCCATAGGCCGGCGCGGCAACACTGGCACGACTGCGCCCGCCTCCGTCTGCGGGCAGCTCGACCACGGGGGGACCATGAGCGAGCCGTTGCACGCCACCGACACCGACGACGCGCCCGACTGGATCACGGCGCTCGACCACTACTCGCCGGCCTATGCCGCCGACCCGTTCCCGATCTGGGACGAGCTGCGACGGCGTGACGGCATCGTCCAGTCGTCGGCGTTCCGGGGGATGTGGGTGCCGTGCCGGCACGCCGACGTCGTGGCGGTCGCCAACGACGTCGAGACGTTCTCGTCGCGCCAGCCGATCATCCCCCAGTACGCGCCGCTGGCGGACTTCGCCCTCCAGGTCCCGCCGATCTCGTCCGACCCTCCGTACCACACCGAGGTGCGCCGCCTGCTGCTGCCGTTCTTCGGCCCCAGCCGCATCGCCGCGCTCCAGCCCAAGGTGGCGGCGCTGGCGGACGAGCTGATCGACGGGTTCGTCGACACCGGCCGCTGCGACGGCGCCATCGACTTCGCCCGCCACATCCCGGTGCGGATCATCGCCACGATGCTCGGGGTCCCGACGAGCGACGAAGGGCAGTTCCTCGATTGGGTGCACCAGCTGCTCGAGCTGGCGCCGACGGACTTCTTCGCCGGCATGTCGGGGCTGCAGGACTTCTTCGGGTACTTCATCGACCAGGTGAACGCCCGGCGCGCCGAACCCCGTGACGACCTGATCACGTTCCTGCTCGAGGCTCGCATCGAGGATCGGCTGCTCACGGACCAGGAGATCCTCGGCATGTGCCTGCTCCTGTTGATGGCGGGCATCGACACGACGTGGAGCGCCATCGGCGCCAGCCTGTGGCACCTGGCCCAGCACCCCGACGAGCAGGAGCGGCTGCGCACGGAGCCCGACTTGTGGACCACGGCCATCGAGGAGCTGCTGCGGGCGTACGCCCCGGTGACGATGGCGCGTGAGGTCGTGCGCGACACCGAGGCCTTCGGCTGCCCCATGCGCACCGGCGACCCGTTGCTGTTGCCGTTCCCCGCCGCCAACCGCGACCCGGCCGCCTTCGCCGACCCCGACGTGGTCGACCTCGACCGGGCCGAGAACCGGCACCTCGCCTTCGGCGTCGGCATCCATCGCTGCCTCGGGTCGAACCTCGCCCGCATGGAGCTGACCACGGCGCTGCAGCGCTTCGTCGCGCGCGTCCCGACGTTCCGCTTGGCGGACCCCGACGCCGTGCGCTGGTCCGGCGGCCAGGTGCGCGGCCCCCGCGTCCTCCCGCTGGCCTTCGACTGACCGCCGCCGCGCCGTAGCCTGAGCCCGTGGCGAAGGCCGACGTCTCCGCGACCGAGCCGGTTGCCGATCCCCCGCCGGGGCGCAAGCAGAAGCTCCACCGCGGCCGCACCATCGAGCAGCGGCGCGCCGAGCGACGCGCCGCGCTGCTCGACGCCGCCCTCGAGCTGTTCGGCACGAAGGGCTATGCCGCCACCTCGATCGAAGAGCTGTGCTCCACGTCGTTCGTGTCGACGCGCTACCTCTACGAGGAGTTCACCAATCGCGAAGGTCTGCTGCTAGCGCTCTATGACCACCTCGGTGCGCAGGTGGCGGCGGCCGTGCTCGCCGTCGAGGTGCCGCCGGGCGGCGACCACATCGCCGTGGCGACCCGGGGGCGCGTCTCGGCGTTCGTGCACGCGGTCGTCGACGACGAGCGGGTGGCGCGGATCGTGCTGCTCGAGCAGGGGGCGGCCAGCTCAGCGTTGGAGGCACGTCGTCGTGACGTGCACGCCTTCTACGCCCACTTCGTCGCCGAGAAGTCGTTCAACTACGCCGACCTCGGCGAGGTGGTCGACCACGACTACGACCTGCTCGGCCTGCTCTTCGTCGGCGCCGTGAACGAGGCCGTCACCAACTGGGTCGTGACGGCACCGCCGGACCGGCGCGACATCGAGCACGTCATCGACACGGTGACCGAGATGTACCTGATCGTCAGGCGCGGCCTCGAGGTCTGATCCACGCGCCCGGGCGTACTTTGAAAAGGTCTCTTGTCAAAGATCGGGACTCATGTCAAAGTGCGTCTCGGCCGCACCTGACCTCTGACGGACGCGGCCCTCTGGGGAGAGAACGAACGGAGACCCGCCATGTCCAGGACCCTGCCCGCGCGCGCCCACAGGACCGCCTTCGCCGCTGCTGCGCTCGCCACCGCCGCCATCGGTGTCGGCTGCACCGTCACCCCGATGCCGCCGACCGTGCCCGGTACGCCGGTCGTCGTGTTCGACATCGACGGCACGCTCACCGACGGCGAGCTGTCGACGACGCCGCATCCGGGCGCGCTCGACGCCGTCGAGGCCTACCGCGCCAAGGGCTATGACGTCGTGTACGTCACCGCACGCTGGGACGCCGTGCAGCGCAGCTCGACCGAATCGTGGCTGGCCGACAACGGGTTCCCAGACGAGGAGCTGTACATGGCCCCGTCGCTGCTGCTGACCGACGAGTCCAAGGTCGACTACAAGACCGACGCCCTGACCAGCATCGAGGCCACCCACGCCCAGGTCGTGTACGCCTACGGCGACTCGTCGTCGGACTTCGACGCCTACGCCAACGTCGGCGTCGCCCCGTCACGGGTCTTCGCACTGCAACGTGCCGGATCATCGAGCTGCCAGCCGGGCACCTGGGCGGCGTGCCTGCCCGACTACGTCGGCCACCTGAGCTACATCGCCTCCCAGCCGGCAGCCTGAAACCCGCGCACCCTACCGTCGTGCACCCGCCACGAGTGGTCGATCGAACGTCACCAGGGATGCCGAACGACCGGTCGTCGGCCTCAGGAGGCGTCGGGCGGCATGGTGCTGGACCCTGGGCCTGACGCCCACCAACCCTCCGATCTGATGGTGCGTCGACAGAACGAGTGGACCGACCGGCTCAGCTGGCGACCGACAGCGCCGGACGCACCTGGCCAGCACCGGCCCGCTTGGCGTCGTAGAGCGCTGCGTCGGCACGGCGCAACGCCTCGTCGACCGACTCGCCCGGCTCGGCCACGGCCACCCCGATGCTGGCGGTGACCGTGACCGTCTCGCCGTCGAGGGCGATCGGCGCCGCCACCGCCGCCAGCACGCGGCCGGCCAGCTCGGCGGCGTCCTCCGGCGCCGTCGCGGCGTCGGTCACGATGCAGAACTCGTCGCCACCCATCCGGACGACGACGTCGTCGTGGCGCGTGGCGTGGCGGAGCCTGGCGGCGACGACGCGCAGCAACTCGTCGCCGGCGGCGTGGCCGAGGCGGTCGTTCACCGGCTTGAACCCGTCGAGGTCGACGGCGACGACGGTGTAGGCCCGGCCGCCATCGGGACCCGACTCGAACTCGGCGCGGCGGCGGTGCAACAGCGCCCGGTTGGCCAGACCGGTCAGCTGGTCGTGCTCGGCGGCATGGCGCAGCTGGCGCTCGCGCTCCCACCGCTGTAGGGCCAA
>JAGQTE010000103.1 GCA_020439175.1 Acidimicrobiales bacterium
CCACGCCTCGCCCGACGTGTGGGGGCGGGCGTCGACGTTGGCGAAGATCGGCCGCTCGGCGTCGCGGATGTCGGTCTCGGCCAGCGCCTTGCGCAGCCGGTCGCGCGCCGGTGCCATGTAGGGCGTGTGGAACGCCCCGCCGACGGGCAGGGGCAGCACCTTCTTGGCGCCGAGCTCCTTGGCCACGGCCCCGGCGCGTTCGAGCGCCGCCGCCTCGCCGGCGATGACGACCTGGCCCGGCGCGTTGTAGTTCGCCACCCAGGCCTCGCCGTCGGCGCGGGCGCACGCCACCGCCACCTCGTCGTCGTCGAGGCCCAGCACGGCGGCCATCGTGCCCGGCCGGTCGTCCGCTGCGTCCTGCATGGCATCGCCCCGGGCCGCCACGAGCCGGACGCCGTCGTCGAAGGCCACGACGCCGGCGGCCACCAGCGCGCTGTACTCGCCGAGCGAGTGCCCGGCCAGCACCGCCGGTTCGACGCCGGTGCGCTCGAGGGCGTCGAGGGCGACGAGGCTGGTGACGAACGTGGCGAGCTGGGCGTTGCGGGTGTGGCGCAGCTCGTCGGCGTCGGCGTCGAGCAAGAGGCGGCCGACGTCGCGTCCCGCCGCCTCCGACGCTTCGTCGACCAGCTCCCACGACTCGTGGCCCGCCCACGGCGCGCCCATGCCGGGTCGTTGCGATCCTTGTCCGGGGAACGTGAAGGCGATCATGCGGTGGCCGAGCGGGGTGCGGTCAGGAGGATGGTGCGGGGGTGGCGGTCGCCGGCGGGGCCGGTCGACGGCCCTTCGACCGCGCGGTCGCGGCGAAGGTTTCACCCGTGCCTCGGTCGTGCGTCACACGGACCCCGGTCAGCTGTCGTAGCGCGCCCGGAACCGCCGCTCCGCCGCAGCGAGCGACTGGCGCCGCACGAGGGCCACCGCGCCGCCGACGACGACGAGCACCACCAGGGCGATGCGCCCGCGCGCCCGGGGGCGATCGGATCGGGATCGGGCTGAGGTCATGGGGCGTCCGGTCTGTCGGATGTCCTACGTGTGGTGGGCCACCGGTCATCGACGGCCCACCAGGGTGCGGCGGGTGGGATTCGAACCCACAAGCCCCGAAGGGCAGCAGGGTTTGAGCCTGCCCTGTATGCCGATTCCAGCACCGCCGCGGGTCGGGCCAACGTACCAGCGCCCTCACCCGTGAGCCGAACCACATCCCTCTACACTCGTCCCGTGTCCCGTGGAGCGATCGAACGGCGCCTGGCCGAGGTGGGTGATCAGCTCAAGCACCTGCGCGCCGAGTTGGCCATCGCGGACGAGCAGTGCAGCGCCCTCGAGGAAGAAGCGGAAGACACCCGCCTGCGGGCGCTGCTGTCGGAGACGCCGCTCGCCGAGCAGGAGCACCGGGCGGCGCGCCGCCATGCCGACGCCATGGCGCGGCACCGGTCGCAGGTCGTCGACTCGATCGCCTCGCTGGAAGCGGCCGCCGACGACCTGTTGGATCGGCTGGCGGCCACCACCTGAGGCCCCGACGGCCGCCCCGTCCCGGCACGATACGATGCCGCGGCCGACGGGCCCCGCCGGTGACGCCTGCTGACCGCCAACCGAACAAGGACGTGCGACGGTGCCCACCCGTGTCGTGATCGCCGAAGACGAGGCCATCATCCGACTGGACCTGCGAGAGACCCTCGAAGAAGAGGGCTACGAGGTGGTGGGGGAGACCGGACGCGGCGACGAGGCGGTGCGCCTCGTGCGCGAGCTCGAACCCGACGTGGCGATCCTCGACATCAAGATGCCCGGCCTCGACGGGCTGTCGGCGGCCCGGGAGATCAACGCCGAGCGGTTGGCGGCGATCCTGATCCTCACCGCCTTCTCGCAGCGCGAGCTCGTCGAGCAGGCCCGCGACGCCGGCGTCCAGGCCTACCTGGTCAAGCCGTTCCAGCGCACCGAGCTGGTGCCGGCGCTGGAGCTGGCCATCGCCCGCTTCGCCGAGCTCAAGGCGCTCGCCGAGCAGACCCAGTCGCTGACCGAGCAGCTCGAGACGCGCAAGGTGGTCGATCGGGCCAAGGGACAGCTGATGGACCAGGCCGGCCTCTCCGAGCACGACGCCTTCTCGTTCATCCAGCGCACCGCCATGCGCGAGCGCCTGACGATGAAGGTCGTCAGCGAGCAGGTCCTCGCCGGGGAGCTGCGGCCGGATCCCGCCGCCGATCAGAGCTGACCGTGGCGACGCTGCTGCTCATCGACGGCAATTCGCTGACGTACCGCGCCTTCTTCGCCCTCCCGACCGACCTCGCCACCGCCTCGGGGCAGGTGACCAACGCCGTGTTCGGGTTCACCTCGATGCTGGTCAACCTGCTGCGCGACCATCGGCCCGACCACGTCGCGGTCGCCTTCGACCGTCCGGAGCCGACGTTCCGCCACGAGCGCGTGGCCACCTACAAGGCCAACCGCGACGCCGCCCCCGATCTCCTGCGCCAGCAGATGGGTCTGGTGCGCCAGGTCGTGGAGACGATGGCGATCCCGATCGTGGAGCTGGCGGGCTTCGAGGCGGACGACGTCATCGCCACGTTGGCCGAGCAGGCGGCGGCCGGGGGCGATCACGTCATCATCGTGACCGGGGACCGCGACAGCTACCAGCTCGTGCGCGACCCGTCGGTGCAGGTGCTCTACAACAAGCGCGGCGTGTCCGACTACGCCCTGTACGACGAGGCCGGGATCCAGGAGCGCACCGGCGTGCGGCCCGTCGACTACGTCACCTACGCCGCCCTGCGCGGCGATCCGAGCGACAACCTGCCGGGCGTGCCGGGGGTGGGCGAGAAGACCGCGGCCAAGTTGGTCAACACCTACGGCGATCTCGACGGCATCTTCGCCCACCTCGACGAGTTGACGCCCAAGCTGCGCGAGAACCTGGCCGCCAACGAGGAGCAGGTGCGCACCAACGCCGAGGTCATGGTGCTGGTGCGTGACGTGCCGGTCGCGGTCGCGCCCGAGGCGCTGGTGCTCGGTGACCTGGACACCGACGAGATCCGCCAGCTCTTCGACTTCTTGGAGTTCCGCACGCTCTACGACCGGCTCGTCGAGGCGCTCGACGGGCGCCTCGAGGCGGCAGAGCCCGCCGGTGGGGTCCTGGAGGTCGACGTCGAGCTGGTGTCCGACCCGGCACACGCCGCCGGCGCGTTGGCCGACATCGGTGGCGGCGACGCGCCTTTGGCCGTCGCCGCGGCGTGGTCGGGAGCGGCGGGGCGCTCCCCGCTGCGTGCGCTGGCCGTGGCCGCGCCGGTCGCCGACGCCTGGCGCGCCGTGGCGCTCGACGATGCGGCGCTCGGTTCGGTGGCCACCGTGCAGCCCGCCGGCGCGGGCGCCCGGCCCGCCACCGAGGTCGGCGCCGCCCTCGCCGCCGTGCTCAGCCGGCCGGCGGGTGTGGTCGGGCACGGCGTCAAGGAGCTGCTGCGCTCGCTGCTGCCGCACGGCATCGACTGCACGACGTTGTCCATGGACACCGAGGTGGCGGCGTACCTCATCGACCCGGCCGGTGCCGGCTACGCCGTGGGCGACCTGTTGGAGCGGCACACCGGGATGCGCCTGCCGGTCGCCGACGCGGCACCGGAGGGGCAGCTGGCCCTCGGCGATGCCGGCGAGGACGTGCCGATCGGTGTCGAGGTGGGACGTGCCGCCGCCGCGGCCGGCGCCGCCGCCGAGGCCCTGGGTGCGGTCCTCGACGCCCGCGGCCTGCGCCGCCTGCACGACGAGGTCGAGGTGCCGCTCGTGCGCGTCCTGGCGCGCATGGAGGTGGCCGGCGTCGGCGTGGACCGGTCGGCGCTGGAGGCCCTGCACGCCCAGCTGGCCACCGAGTGCGCCGAGCTGGCGCACCTGATCCAACAGGACGCCGGGCACGAGTTCAACGTGAACTCGACCCCCCAGCTGCGCACGGTGCTCTTCGACGAGCTCGGCCTCACCCCGCAGAAGAAGACCAAGACCGGCTACTCGACCGATGCGGCGTCGCTGGAGAAGCTGCTCGGCGAGCACCCGATCATCGAGCACCTGCTGCGCTACCGCGAGGTCGAGAAGCTGCAGTCGACCTACGGCGTCGGTCTGCTGACCGAGGTGGCGC
>JAGQTE010000104.1 GCA_020439175.1 Acidimicrobiales bacterium
ACCGGCGCCGCCCCCGACGAGCGAGGGACCGGCAGGTCGCCGGCCTGGCCGATGGCGACCACACCCGCGCCGAAGGCCAGGTATTCGCCTGTCGCCGGGCGGAACACGCCGAGATCAGCCCGCAGGTCGCCGTCCGTGTCGACGGTGACCGGGACGTCGCCCGGTTGCCCGAACGCCACCGGCCACCAACCGTCGATGCCGATGAACCACACGCCGGCGTCGGGTCGGTACAGGACGCGATCGTCACGCAGGTCCCCGTCCACGTCCACCAGCAGCGGCACGTCGCCCTGCTGCCCGAACGCCACCGGCGACTCACCCGGGAAGCGCCATTCACCGGTCGAGGGCCGGAAGACCCCGACCTCGTCGCGCCCGTCGCCGTCGCGGTCGCCCCAGACCGCCACATCGCCGGCGGCGCCGATCGGCTCCGTGGCGCCGCCGATGCGGATCAGGCGCCCGGTGGCCGGCCGGAAGATCATCGGTTCGTCGACGCCGTCCCCGTCGGTGTCGGCGAGGACGGGCTCGTCGGTCGGCTGCACCGCCGCCACCACGAACGGCAAGAACCCCGGGGCCTGCGTGAACCAGATGCCGAGCGACGGACGGAACACCGTCCGATCGGCCACGCCGTCACCGTCGAGGTCACCGAGCAGCGCCACGTCGCCATCGGCGCCGAAGGTCACCGGGCTCTGGGCGAACCGCAGCCACTGCCCGCTCGACGAACGCCACGCGCCGGCGTCACCGCGGGCGTCGGCGTCGACGTCGGCCGACGCCGTGGCCTTGGTGGCCACCGACCACGTCACCCACGGCAGCGGGCCGGTCACCGGCACCTTGGCCGGGCCACCGAGGCCGACGGTGCCGACGCCCTCGATCCGCCACAACCCACCGGATGGCACGTAGGTGGCCCGCTCGACCACCCCGTCGCCGGAGAAGTCGGCGGGCACCGGCACCTCGCCCGGACCGCCGAGCACGACGTCGGAGATGCCCTGGACCCGCCAGGTGCCCGTGTCGGGGGCGTAGGTGGCCCGCTCGACCACGCCGTCCCCGGTGTAGTCGGCCGGGACCGGGATCTGGCCGGCGCCGCCCAAGATCACGTCCGCCGCGCCCTCGACCCGCCAGATGCCGGTGCGCGGCTCGTAGGTGGCGCGCTCGTCGACCCCGTCGCCGTCGTAGTCGCCCGGGACGGGCACCTGGCCCGGGCCCCCGAGGGTGACGTTGCCGGCGCCCTCGACCTTCCACTGCCCTGTCGAGGTCACATAGACGGCACGCTCGGTGGCGCCGTCGCCGTCGAAGTCGCCGGGGACCGGGACCTGGCCTGGGCCGCCCAGCACCACGTTGCCGGCGCCCTGGACCCGCCACGTCCCGGTGGCGCTCTGGTAGGTGGCGGGCACGCTTGGCCCGGCACCGCTGTAGTCGCCGGGCACGGGCACCTGACCAGGGCCGCCGAGCGTGGCGAGCGTCGAGCCCAGGACCTGCCAGGCGCCGGTGCGGCTGTCGTACACGGCGGGGTCACCGGTGCCGTCACCGGAGAAGTCGCCGAAGGGCACCGGCTTGCTGTAGCCGTCGTTGCGCAGCATCGTGCCGTACGGCGTGACCCACCAGCTGCTGTAGCCGAGGTCGTTGGGGTAGGTCTTGGTGACGCCGTTGACCAGCGCCACCATCGGGCCCGGGTCGACCAAGGTGCCGTAGGGCTTCTGCTCGTCGTAGTGCAGGTGCGGCGCCGAGGCGCTGCCGGAGTTGCCCGCGGCGCCGATCACCTGGCCCCGGCTGACGACCTGGTTCATGGCGACCGACACGCTCGACAGGTGCAGGTAGCGCGACACACGCCCATCGGCGTGCGCGATGGCCACGAACCGTCCGCGGCCCGAGCTGCACGACATGTCCGGCGACGACCCCGAGGACGTGAACGGGCACGTCGTGTTGAGGTCGATGACGGTCCCCGGGCCGGCGGCGCGCACGGTGTCGCCGGTGGCCAGGCCCACGTCGAGCGCCGGGTAGGAGTGGTGCCCCGCGTTGATGCAGAAGTTGTTGGCGCCCGGGTTCTGCATGGTGCACCAGAGCTCTTCGGTCCCGGTGAACGGCACGGCATCTGCCGTCTCGGCCGCGGCAGGAGCGGCGAAGGCGACGGTCGACGCCGGGTCGTCGGCTCCGGGCGGCTGGGCCGGGCTTGCCGGCGCCGGCTGCGCGGGCAGCACCACCGACAGCGCTGCCACGAGGGCGAGCACCAAGGTGAGCGTCGACCGGCGGCGACGTCGGCTGGGCGCGACGGCGTCTGGCACGGCGTACGACGCTACTCGACAGCGCTGTCGAGGCGACTCACCCCCGGCACGTCACCGGCGGCGAGGATGGCAGCCACCTCCTCCGCCGCCGGCGGTGTCGGACCGGAGACGTAGGCGGCGAAGAAGGCCTCGAGCAGCGCCACGGAGGCGTCGAACGATGCGGACGGACCGGCGGCACCGGACGGTCCGAGATGGTCGGCGCCGAGCATGGTCGCCCGGAACTTCGGTGCTGCGGCCTGGTCGAACGCCATCGACGAGTCGCCGTACGGCGTGATCTCGTCGGCGTCCCCGTGGATCAACAGCATCGGCAGGGACGGCGAGGCGAAGTAGCCGTCGATCGGGAAGTTCGGCACCCCCGGACGCAGGTATTGGGTGCCGGCCAGGGCGGCGACGGCGCGCACCCGTGCGTCCCGGCAGCAGTCGTGCGTCAGCGCCAGGGCGACGTCGCCGCCGGTCGACTGGCCGAACACGCCGATGGCCTCGGGGTCGAGCCGGCCCGCCAGCGGGCCCTCCGGTCGACCGTTGAGGTCGAGCATGGCCGAGATGACGAAGCTCACGTCGGCGGGCTGGCCTCCGTAGAGCGCCGGGTTCGGCCCACCGGCGGCGGTGGCGCTCGTCCCTGGCAGCGTCGGCGCCACGACGACGTAGCCGGCCGAGGCCATCGCCGACGTCAGGGCCTCGTACCGCTCCCCCGTCATGCTCGTCCCGTGCACGAACACCAGCAGCGGCCACGTGCGATCCCGCAGGATCGAGGTGTTGTCGCGCACGGTGCCGTCCGCGGCACCCGGTGCCGGGTAGAAGATGGCCACCGGCATGGTCCGCCCCGGCGAGGCCGGCACCCCGCCGTTCGCCTCCGTCTCTCGACTGGGGTCCTTGAACGTCAGCGTCGCCTTGCCCACGGCGTAGGGCGGCTCGGGCAGCGGGACGAGCGAGGCGGCGGTGGTCGGCGGCGCCGACGTCGCAGGCGCCGAGGTCGCCGCCGCACTCGACGTGGGTGCCGCGGTGCCGGCGGTGGATGTCGCCGCGGTCATCGGCGCGGAGCCGGCGTCGGTGTCGGGCGACGCCTCAGGGGTACCGCCGCAGGCCACCGCCACCAGTGCGCACGCCGCCAGGAGCACGCCGGCGCGTGCGGGTCGGATCACGGCCGACAGTTTGGTTCCGCCGCGCGCCGAACGGGAATCGCGTCGATATCAGGACGTGCGGACGGTGTCCGTGTCGACGCCCGAACGCAGGACGGTGCCGGGGACGGCGTCGGTCGCACGGTTGTCGCGCACGATCTCGGTGCCGTTGACCAGCACCCGGACCACGCCCTCGGCCTCGGACATGAGGCGGGCCGTGCCGCCGGGCAGGTCGTTGACCAGCGTGGCGTTGGAGGCACCGATCCGCTCGGGGTCGAAGACGACCAGGTCGGCGTGGTACCCCGCCGCGATGCGACCCCGGCCCCGCAGACCGAACAGCTGCGCCGGCGCATCGGTGAGCATGTGCACCGCGCGCTCGAGGTCGACGAGCTTGCGGCCGCGCAGGCAGTCGCCGAGGAACCGGGTGGTGTACGACGCACCCATCATGCGGTCGAGGTGCGCTCCGGCGTCGGAGCCACCGAGCATCACGTCGGGGTCGTCCCACGCCTCGCGGCGCATCGTCCACGACGCCGGATCGTTGTCGGGCGGCATGGGCCACAGGATCGTTCGCAGGTCGTCGGCGAGCACGATGTCGAGCAACGTGTCGAAGGGGTCCTTGCCCTCCTCGGCGGCGATGTCGGCCACGACCCGGTAGCGATACCGCTCCGTGTCGGCGCTGTAGGTGTCGCCGATGACGTAGTTGGCGAAGTCGGCCAGCCGACGGAACACGCCGGCGTCCTCGGAGTCGGCGCGCGCCTCGAGGCGCCGCCGGGTCTCGGGGTCGCGCAGCGCCACCATGCGCTCGGGCACCGGCAGGCCGAGCACCGGACCCCAGTCCGGCAGCATGTTCAAGGCGCAGTAGTTGAGGAAGCTCATGTTCATGGGCACGAGCACGGGCATGGTCAGCGCCACGATGCGGCCCCCGGCTGCGGCGGCGGCCCGTGAGGCCTGCAGCTGACGGGGCACGCGATCGGGGACGCGCGAGTCGACCGTCAACACGTTCCAGTTCAACGGCCGCTGCGCCGCTGCGGACATGGCCGCCAGCAGGTCGATCTCGTCGTCGGCGAACCGGTCGAGGCAACCGTTGACGATGGCCTCGAGGGTCGTGCCCTCGTGCCGACCGACGGCGGCGCACAGGGCCAAGATCTCGTCGCGCTCGGCGAAACGGCTGGCCACCGGCTCGCCGTCGCCGTCGGAGTGCGTGTTCGACAGCGTGGTCGAGAAGCCCAGGCCGCCGGCCTCGATGCTCTCGTCGAGCAGCCGCACCATGGCATCGACCTGGTCGGCCGTGGCGGCGTTCCCTGTCGCCTCCGCGCCCATCACGTAGCGGCGGATGGCGCAGTGCCCGACGAGGAAGCCGGCGTTGAGGGCGATGCGGCCCTCGAGCCGTCCCAGGTACTCACCGAAGCTCGACCAGTCCCACGTCACGCCCTCCTCGAGGGCCTTGAGCGGCATGCCCTCGACCTTGGCCATCATGCGCCGCGTGTAGTCGGCGTCGGCCTCGCCCCGCAGCGGAGCCAAGGTGAACCCGCAGTTGCCGGCGATGATCGAGGTGACACCGTGGACGCCGGACGGCGTCGCCAACGGGTCCCACAGCAGCTGGGCGTCGTAGTGGGTGTGCGGATCGACGAAGCCGGGAGCGACCACGAGCCCGTCGGCGTCGAGCGTGGTCGCGGCCGTCTCGTCGACGGCGCCCACGGCCACGATCTTGCCGTCGGCGACGGCGACGTCGCCGACGACGCCCGGCGCCCCGGTGCCGTCCACGATCGTGGCTCCCTTGATGAGGTAGTCGGCCATCGTTCCTCCAACCGCGAAATCTGACGCCTCGTTAGATTCTGTCGGGGCTGCGGCGACGACGCAATGCCAGCACCCGGCGATGGCTCCCCTAGCGTGCGGTGCGTGGGGTCCGGCCTCTACGCGGCGTTCGACCGCTTCCCGTCGCCCAAGGGCGCGGCGACCCATCTCGGCGCGTGGGCGCCGACGTTGGCCGAGCGCGTCGACCCGTTGGTGCTGGCCGTCCTCGGCGATGCGTCGATGCCCGGCTGGCAGCGCGAAGGACGGATCGAGATCGTGCGCGACCGCCGCACCGGCGCCGACCCGTTGACGCGCGCCATCGCCTTCGGCCGCGCCGTCACGGCGCTCGCCGATCGGCGCGACGACCTCGTGCTCGCCCAGGCGCGCGATCCGTGGGGTGCGGCCGGACTCGGTGCGTCGCGGGCCGTGCGCCGCGGCGACGTGCCGCTCGTGTTCGAGGTGAACGGTCTGCCGAGCATCGAGCTGCCGGTGGCGTGGCCGGGGCTCACGCCGGCGACGTTGGCCAAGATCACCGCCCTCGAGGACCGCTGCCTGCGCTCGGCGGACGCCGTCGTCGTGCCGTCGGGGGTCCTCGCCGCGCTGCTGCGTGCGCGCGGCGTCCCCGACGAGCGCCTGCACGTCATCCCGAACGGGGCCACCGTGGCGTCCTCACCGCCGCCCCGTCCCGCCGACGCGCCGGAGCGCTACGTGGTGTACGTCGGGGCCGTGCAGCCCTGGCAAGGCGTCGACGTCGCCTTGGCGGCGATGCGCCGGCTCGCCGACCTCGACGTGGCGCTGGTGGTGTGCGCCGCCGCTCCGCCCAAGCGCACCCGATCGCTGCGTGCGCTGAGCCGCCGCCTCGGTGTGGAGGATCGGGTGGTCTGGCACCACGGGGTCGACCGCACCGAGGTCGCGGCGTGGCTGGCTGGCGCCGCCGCGTCGCTCGCCCCGTTGCGCTCCGGGGCGCGCAACGTCACCCAGGGCTGCTGCCCGCTCAAGGTGCTCGAATCGCTCGCCGCCGGCACGCCGGTCGTGGCATCGGACCTCCCGGCCGTGCGCGAGATCATGCGCGATGACGAGCACGGGCGCCTCGTCCCGCCGGATCGCCCAGATGCGCTGGCGCGCGCGCTGCGGGTCCTGTTGGACCACCCCGAGCTCGGCGCTCGCTGGGGTGAGGCGGGACGGCGCCACATCGCCGATCACCTCAGCTGGCGCCACAGCTGCGAACGCCTGGCAGCGGTGCACGACGGGCTAGGGTCCGGAGATGTTCGGGCGTAAGGAGCGGGCGGCACTGGCCTCGCTCGATCCCCTGCACCGGGGCCTGATCGAGCAGCGCACGCTCTCGGCCGTGTTGCAGCCGCCGGCCTGGCGCACGCTCGTCGATGCCCTGGTCCACCCCCCGCCTGAGCTGCGCAAGGCCAAGCACCAGGTCCCCCCGCGGACGATGGAGATCGTGGTCCCGCTGGTGCGCCTCCTGGCGGCGGACGTCGACGATGACGCCTGGCTCGGGCTGACGGTCGATCTGCGGGGCCCGGGTGTCCCCGACAAGCAGGGGACGCCGCGCGACCTGCCACCGCAGCCGCCGGCGCTCAAGGTGGTCGAGCAGCTGGCGCGTGACGGCTGGCTCGCCGTCGACGCCCAGCTGCGCCATGGGGGCCGCCTGCGACTCGGCGTCGTCGACGATGTCCGCCTGCGGACCATCACCAAGCGGTCGGCCAGCGGGAAGCGCAAGATCAAGCGCCGGCAGAAGGCCACCGAGCGGGTGCGGGTCCGCCTCACACCGCCGAAGGGCGTGGCGCCGATCGTCCCCCACAGCACCCCGCGCTGGTTGACCGTCACCGCCAAGGACGGGCGGCGGCCGAGCGTGGCGGTCAAGGCGGCCTACCCGATCGATCGGATGCAGCCGGCGCACCAGCTCCAGACGATCCTCCAGGTGATCGGTGAGGCGCACCGCTGCGTGCCGTGGGAGCCCGACCAGGACACGGCCGCAGATCCAGGAGCAGCGTCGTGACGCCCGCCGGCGGCGGCGCCCGCGCCCGCGCCCGGTGCCGGGTCACGGTCGGCTTCTTCGTGCTCGCACCGTGTGACGCCCGCGCCGCGCAGGTGTGCGGCCGCTGCGGACGGCTCGTGTGCGATGCCCACGTGCAACGCCTCCCCGGGGACCCGCAGATCACCTGCCCCGAGTGCGCCGCTGCCGCGCGCGGCGCTGTCACCGACGTCTCCGACGACCTGTGGGACATCACCTTCCGTCGCAGCTTCTACTGGGAGGTCGCCAACAAGACCGGCGACGACACCTGGTGGACCGACTTCGACGCCTTCGACAGCGACGCCTTCTCGACGCCCGACGAGGCGGCCGACGTCATCGCCGAGACCCTCGACGGCCTCGGCGACGACGACGGCTTCGGCGACGACGGCGGGTACGGCGACGACAACGACGGCGGGTACGGCGACGGCGCCGACAGCTTCGACTCGTGAGCCATCTGCTCTGGCTCACCCAGCAGCACCCTCCGAGCCCGGGTGGGATGGCGACGTCGTCCGACCGCATCACCCGCGGCCTGCGCGCCGCCGGTGATCGGGTCGACGTGGTGCACCTGGCCACCGCGGCGACCCGCGCCGCCACCAACCCCGGTCCCGCGGGTGATGACCGGGTCGTGCCGGTCGGCGAAGATCCCGAGCACGCCGGCCGGCTGGCGTGGCTCGACGTGGCCGCTGCCGACCCGCCCGACGTGGTGTGCGCCTTCGGCGCTGTCCTGCCCCTGGTGCTCGGCCCGACGTTCGCCGCCTGGACCGGGGCCCGGCTCGTCGTGTTGCTGCGGGGCAACGACTTCGACACCGGCATCGTCTCGGCCCGTCGGCGCCCGCTGCTGCTCGAGGCCCTGCGCGCCGCCGATCTCGTCACGACCGTCTCGACGGCCACCACGGCGCAGGTGCGCGCCGTCGTGCCGGGGACCGAGGTGACGACCGTGCCCAACGGCATCGATTGCCGCGATTGGGAGGTGCTGCCGTCCGATGCCGCTGCCGCCGCCGCATGGCGTGCCGAGCAGGTGGCGCCCGGCGCCACCGTCCTGGGCGTCGTCGGCCAGCTCAAGCGCAAGAAGGGGCTCGACGTCCTGCTCGGTGCCGTCCGACGCCTGCGCACCTCATCGGTCCACCTGCTGTTGATCGGTGATGTCG
Source organism: Acidimicrobiales bacterium (assembly GCA_020439175.1). Lineage (GTDB taxonomy): Bacteria > Actinomycetota > Acidimicrobiia > Acidimicrobiales > Acidimicrobilacustridaceae > JAGQTE01. The sequence continues at coordinate 8,360 of JAGQTE010000104.1, forward strand.
ATCCGGCGACCGCCGAAGCCCTCGCCGCGCCCGGAGCGCCGGCGCACACCCTCGTGCCCTTCCAGGAGCGGCTTGCGCTTCCCCGCTGGTATGCGGCGATGGACTGGCTGGTCGTGCCATCGCTCTACGACGGCATGCCCAACGTCGCCCTCGAAGCGGCAGCGCTGGGTGTGCCCGTGGTCGCCAGCGACGTCGGCGGCCTGCACGACCTGCTCGACGGCACCGAGGCCGGCGTGCTCGTGCCGCCCGGAGACGTCGGCGCACTGGCCGACGCGCTGCACACCGCCGCCTCGGCGACCGACGACCAACGCGCCGTCATCGGACGAGCGGCGGCCGACCTCGTGCGCACGACGTTCGACGCCGGCACGGAGCTCGCCCGCTACCGCGCCCTGCTGTGGTGACCCGACCCACGACGGCCGTGTACGCCTGCGGCGCCGGCTACGGGCACCTCACCCGAACCCGAGCGGTCCTGCACACGCTCGGCATCCCCGCCGAGACCGCCGTCGTCCTGGCGCGCCCCGCGCCCGATCCGGCGCTGGCCGACGGGCTGCGGGTGGTGCCCGTCCCCGAGGTCGACGACGCCTGGTCGGCCGCCGGACGTGCCGAGCTCGGCGCCGGCGTGCGGCGGGTGCTGGAGGACCTCGGTACCGCGCACCTGATCGTCGACGCCTTCCCCGCCGGCATCCGTGGCGAGCTCGACGCCGATGCCGTACCCGACGGCGTGGTCGTGGACCACGTCGCCCGCCTGGTGCGCTGGGACGTCTATGCGCCGTTCCTGCCGCGCCGACCGGTGCGCTTCGCCACCGTGTGGCGCACCGAGCCGCTGCACCCCCCGCACGACCGGTACCTGGTCGGCCAGACCGATGCGGTGCACGACCTGACGTTGGTCGACCCGCCGCGCAGCCCCGTCGGCGATCCCGTGCCGCAGGGTGACGGCCGTCCCCGCTGGCTCATCGTGCATGCGGGACCGCCCGACGAGGTCCGCCACCTCGCGGACTACGCCGTGGACGAGGCGCGCGCCGAGGGGTTGGCGCCGGCGGACATCGATCTCGTCGTGGTGACCCCGCACGCCGACGTCGTCGGGCTGCCGGCGGCGGCGCGCCTCGTCGCCCACGTGCCGGCGGTCGACCTGTACCCGACGGCCGATCGGATCGTGACCGGCGGCGGCTTCAACGCCGTCCGCCAGACGGAGGCCTGGAGCGACCGGCACCTCGTCGTGCCGTTCGAGCGGCGCTTCGACGACCAGTTCGCCCGGGCCCGGCGCGTCAGGGCACGACACCGCCGATCTGGGTGAGCGGGGTCCAGATGTCGTTCGGCGCCACCTGCGCCGTGCGCCAGATCACCTTGTCGCCACCGACCACGACGAGGTCGAGTCGACCGTCGGCGTTCGGGTAGACGGCCGGCCAGCGGGTCATCCCGCCGCCGAACGAGGCGTAGGGCGACCAGCCGCCGCCGCTCTCCCAGCTGTGCACCAGATCGAAGTCCGGCTCGATGATGAAGACCTCGTGCCGGCCGTCGGCGTTGGCGCCCAACGCCACCGGCTGGTTCGTCGACCCGCCGAGGCTCGTCAGGGTGTTCCATCCGCCGTTGGGGACGACCTGCGCGATGTGCCACACGGCGCCGTCGGTGCCGACCACGGCCACGTGCAGCCGCCCGTCGCCATAGGGCGTGACCGCCGGCCGGAGCGGCTTGCAGCTCCCGCCCAGGCTCTGCCACGTCGACCAGCCGCCGTTGGGGACCACCTGGTACCGGTGCCAGAGCTGGTTGTCGGTGCCGATGGCGAACACCTCCATGCGGCCGTCGGCGTTGCGCGCCGCCGTCGGCGGGCTGGCGAGCGGCACGCCGGTCAACGGCTGCCAATCGCTCCACATGCCGTTCGGCGAGAGCTGGTAGCAGTGGTAGAGCTGGTTGTTGATCGCCAGGCCGAACAGCTCGAGACGACCGTCGGCGTTGTGGCCGATGCCGAGGGGCTTCACGATCCATCCGCCGAGCGACGCCACGCCGGACCACCCGCCGCCGGCGGTGCTCTGCCACATGTGGTGCACGTTGCCGTTGGCGGCGACGCAGAACACCTCCATGCGTCCGTCCGAGTTGCGGCCGACCACGACCTCCGAGCCGAGCGGGAACCGCCCCCCGACGCGACCGTTCCCGGTGAAGCCGCCGTTCTTGGTGCCCTGCCAACGGTTCCAGATGGCGCCGTCGGTGCCCACGTGGAACAGCTCGAGCCGGCCGTCGGCGTTCGCCGCCAGCCAGGTGTTGGCCCGAGCCGGCGGCGGGTACACCGGTGGCGGCGGGGGTGGCGGGGGCTGCGAGGTGTTGCACGGTGCGTTGTGCTCGCCGGTGCGGTTGTCGGTGGCGCTCGCCGTGGTGCAGCTGGCGTCGAACTGCCACGGCGGCACGCACATGACCATCCGGCACCGCACGGGACCGGCGCAGGTGATCTCCTGGTGGCACTGCCCGTAGCGGAACTGGTTGCAGCAGGTGCGGCGGTTGTCGCAGGTGCCCGTCGGGCAGTAGCAGGTGCACGGCTCGCCGCACATCTGGTTGCAGTCGACGATGTAGCGCGGCCCGCCGCCGCAGTACGACGAGCTGTCGGCCTTCCACCAGCCGGCGACGAAGCTGCCGGGCGGGCAGGCGTTCTGGCCGTTGTTGATCGTGCAGCAGAACACCGACCAACCCTCGCCGCACGTCGCACCGGGGCCGCACGTGGTCTGGGCGTACGCCGTGCCGGGCTTGAGCACGTAGTTCAGCGGGTTGACCGCCAACGCCGAGCCGGCCACGGCGGCTCGGGTGAAGAAGCTGCGACGCGAGTGCTTCGGGCCGAGCTCGGACAGGCGGCGCACGATGCGCTCGCTCAGCGTCGGCTTGCCGGACGGACGGGGCTGCATCTCGATGGTCATCGGGGTCCGATCGTCAAGGCGTCGAGGAGGAGGTTCGCCTGCTCGACGAGGGCGACGCGGTTGGCGTACGACCCCAGCGCGATGAACAGGCACATCGGCCGGCGGGCCTCGGTGAAGAAGGTCTGGAAGCCGCCCTGGCCGCTGATGGTGCGCTGCAGCTGGTTGGGCGAGAACTGCCCCGGTCGGAGGCGGCGAGGCATGCCCTCGGCCGAGAACAGCGGCTGCCCGAGCGACTCGGGGCCGAACTCGAGCAAGGTGACGTAGAGGTTGTCGGGGCCCATGAGCTCGACGGCGCCGCTGCCGTAGTCCTCGACGTCGACGGGCAGCGCGAAATTGGCGAACCGGGCGATCGGATACGTGCGCTCCTCGGGATGGAACTGCGCCATGGCGGCAGGACCCGTCCGCAGGGCGGTGTCACGCCGGTCGATGCGCCCCTCCCAGCCCGGAGGGAGCGTGACGTCGAAGCCGAAGGCGCTCAGCTGCATCGTGTCACTCTGCCATGTCCCGGTCGTCCGCCGGCGGCGCCGACGGGTCCGGCGGCGAACCGTCGAGCGGCGGCGGCGTGTAGAGGCTGGGGTCGCCGGGCCGGATGCCGGCGGCGAGCAGCTCGTCGTCGATCTGGCGCTCGCGCTCGGCGTCGCTCGACGGCTTGGCGATCGGCCCGCTGCCTCCCGCCAGGCGCAGGTCACCGGTCGCCTGAGCGAACAGCCCGGCCACCTGGTCCCACGTCATGCCCGTGCCCTCGCCGCGCACCCGGCCGCTCGGACCGTCCACGTAGACGAAGTACGGCGACCCGGGGACCCGGTAGGCGCTCCACGCCTGCGACGACCGCACGAGCTGCACGCCGGGAGGTGCCAGCGCCGCCAGCACGTCGGGGCTCTCGGCCTCGTCCCCCTTGGCCACGATCACGGGACGGATGCCGTCGGGGACGGTCGCCTCACCGGTGGCGAACGCCTCGAAGAAGGTCTTGCACGTCAGGCACCCGCTCGACAGGAAGGCGAGCAGCGTGTCGTGGTCGGTCCCGACGACGCGCAGCGCCACGGCGTTCCCGTCGAGATCCACACCGCCGAGGTCTGCCGCCTCGGCGAACCCGGGCTCGTCGCGTGGCGCCGGCACCTCCGGGCGGGTCTGGAAGCCGGGCCCGGCGGGCGCCGGGTCGCGCCCCGAGGGGTCACCGATGCCCGCACCGAGCTCGTGGAGCTTCTGCAGGATCAGGGCGTGGCTCCGCAACAGCCCGACGAGCAGCACGGCCTCGACGACGACCACGACCGCCAGCAGCGTCAGCACGGCAGCGCTCACGGGGCGCTCCGCAGCTCGCCCATCGCCAGCTGGAGCTCGGCGCCGACCGTGAGGGCCGCCCGGACCAGCCCGCCGCCGACGAGCACCAGGAGCACGAACGCCGGCGCCTCCCAACCCAGCTCGCCCACCGCATCGACGAACGGGATGACGGGAACGGCGATCGCCGCTGCCGCGACGGCGGCGGCGACGACGTTCACGGCGACGTGGACACCCGTCACCGGCGCCGATGCCTCGCCGAAGCAGCCACACGAGGCGTCGCGGCCCGAGGACCGCAGCAGCGCCGCGGCGAAGACGGCGAACGCCGCGTACAGGACACAGGCCGCCGCAGCACCGACCGGACCGCCGAAGGCGAGCACGGTCGCGGCCGCCACCACCTCCAGGACGCCGACCAGCCGCACGACCAGGGCGGACGCAGGCAGGCGCACGGCACGCAGGGCCGGCACGGTGGCGTCGGGCCGGGCCAGCTTGGCGATGCCGGCCACGAAGAGCACCACCGCCAGCGCGTCGAGGGGACCGGTGAGCACGGGCACGGCGCGACTGTAGTGCGCGCGCCACCACGTCCTTTTCTGCTCAACCGAATGAACAACGATGCCGAATCACCAGGCATGGCACGAGGCGGGCGGCCCTGGCGGGCATGGAGCGCGCTCGGCGTCGGCATGCTGCTCGTGGCGTCGTGCAGCTCCGGAACCGAGGGCGGCAACGACGATGCGGCGCCGAGCACCGCCACCGGCGCCGGCGGCCAGCGCAGCGTCGAGTACCTGGCGCCCGAGCCGGGCGCGCCGACACCGGGCGGCACGTTGGCCTACGCCCTCGAGGCCGACGCCGACGGGTTCGATCCGACGACCGCGCGCTGGTCCGGGCCGGCCCTGATCATGGCGAACGCCGTGTTCGACCCGCTGGCCGCCTTCGACGCTGACGGCGCGGCGCGGCCATACCTGGCCGAGTCCATCGAACCGAACGACGACTACACCCGGTGGACGATCACGCTGCGCGACGGCGTCACCTTCCAGAACGGCGAGTCGCTCGACGCCGAGGCACTGGCGCTGTTCATCACCAAGATGCGGCAGTCCCCGCTGACCGGGCCGGCCATGGCCCCCGTGGACGAGACGACACCGGCGGTCGCCACCGGGCCGATGACGGTGGAGGTCACCATGACCCAGCCGTGGGCCACGTACCCCGTGGCGCTCACCGGCCAGGGCGGTCTGGTCCCGGCCCCCGAGCAGCTCACCAACCCCGACGCCGCCTGGCGATCGGACAACCCCATCGGCACCGGGCCCTTCGCCCTGCAGGAGTGGGTGAAGGGGTCGCGGCTCACCCTCGACCGCAACGACGCCTACTGGCAGGACGGACTCCCCTACCTCGACAACGTGGCCTTCGTGCCCATCTCGGACAACAACGCCCGAGACGACGCCTTGCTGCGCGGCGACGTCGACATGGAGTTCACCACCTTCTCCAGCTCGGTCCAGCGCCTCGAGCCGCTGGCGCGGGCCGGCGAGATCCAGCTCGTGCTCGACAGCGGCGGTCGCGAGCAGCTCTTCTTGTTGATGAACAACGACAAGGCGCCCTTCGACGACGTCCGCATCCGCAAGGCGGTGGCGCTGGCCTTCGACTACGACACCTACCTGCAGGTGGCGAAGGAACCCGACGCCATCCGCAGCGAGGGACCGTTCACCCGGTCGTCGCCGTGGTTCGTCGACACCGACTTCCCCACGTACGACCTCGAGGCCGCCAAGGCGCTGGTCGCCGAGTACGAGGCCGAGGTCGGGCCGGCGGCCTTCGAGTTCCGCACCACCGACAACCCCGAGAACCAGGCCATCGGTCAGGCGATCGCCGACATGCTCACGGCTGCCGGCATGGACGTGACCACCACCTCCGAGTCCCAGACGAGCTACCCGACCTCGATCGTGTTCGGCGCCTACGAGCTCGCCTACGTGCGGTTGTTCGGCTCGCCCGATCCCGACGGCGACGCGCACTGGTTCCTGTCGGAGAACGCGCCACCGGTCGGCCAGGGCACGATCGGGCTGAACCTGGCCCGCATGCGGGATGCGCAGGTCGACGAGGCCATCATGCGCGGCCGCACCTCGACCGACCGGAACGAGCGGGCGGAGGCCTACGCTGACCTGCAGCGTCGCCTCACCGAACTGGTCCCGTACGTGTGGATGAACGAGAGCCTCAAGTACCTCGCCGCCGACAACTCGGTGCACGACTTCTTGAACGGTCCGCTGCCCGACGGGACCCCGGCCATGCCGATCGTCGGCGGCGTGACCCGGCTCACGCACACCTGGAAGAGCTGACGCACCGCAACCGCACCGGCCGGGCGTCGGCGGCGCTGGCGTTGGCGCTGGCGTTGGCGGCCTCCGTGCTCGCCGGCGCGTGCGGCACGACGTCGGGTGACGCGGCCGGCGCACCGGCCACGGGCGCGTCGGGCGAACCGCGCACCATCGTGCTGTTCTCGCGCACCGAAGGCTTCCGCCACAGCTCGATCGAGCCGGCCGTCGAGGCCCTGCGCCCTCGCCTGACCGCCGAGGGGTTCGCCGTGGTCGCCACCGAGGACCCCGACGCGCTGCAGGGCGCCGTCGACGGGGGCGCCGTGGCGGCCGTCGTGTTCGTGTCGACGACGGGCGACGTGCTCGACCCGCCGCACGAGGCGGCCATGGAGCGGTTCGTGCGCGCCGGCGGCGGCTTCGCCGGCGTCCACGCCGCCGCCGACACCGAGTACGACTGGCCGTTCTACGGCGAGCTGCTCGGCACCTGGTTCGCCGACCACCCGCCCGTGGCCCCCGGCACCGTCGAGCGCACCGACGTGGCGCACCGGTCGACCGCCGGCCTCCCCGACCCGTGGGCGCGCGTCGACGAGTGGTATCGCTTCCGATCCGCCCCGGCAGGCCGCTCCGTGCTCCTGACCCACGACGGCGAGCCGGTGGCGTGGTCGGGCACCGTCGACGACGGCGCCGTCTGGTACACCGCGCTGGGCCACACCGACGAGAGCTGGGCGGACCCGTTGTTCGTCGACCACGTCGTGGCGGGGATCACGTCGGTCACCTGAGCGAGCCGAGCCGTCCGGTCACAGGTCCGGCAGACCCAGCTCGAGGTTCGCCTCCTCCAAGCCGCCGTCGATCTCGAGGACCTTGCCCGTCACCCAACCGGCGGCGGGCGAGGCGAGGTACAGCGCGCCCAGCGCGATGTCGGTCGGGTCGCCGAGCCGGCGCAGCGGGGTGCGGCGGACCATCTCGGCATGCATCGCCTCGTCCTCGAGGACGATGTCGAGTGCCGACGTGGCGGTCGATCCGACAGCGATGGCGTTGACGCGCACCTTCGGCGCCAGGTCGGCGGCGGCGAGCCGGGTCAGGTGCGTCAGCGCCGCCTTGGCCGTGCCGTAGGCCAGCATGCCGCGGTCGCGCAACCGGCCGATGGCCGACGAGATGTTGACGACCGAGCCGCGGTGCTCGAGCAGCTGCGGGGCCGACGCCTTGATCAGCGCGAACGCCGTCGTGACGTTGAAGTGGAACGCACGCTCCAGGTACCCGGGTGACGTGTCGAGCAGGGGCCGGGGCATGGTGCCGCCGGCGTTGTTGACGACGACGTCGATGCGCCCGAGCTCGGCGACGGCGCGCTCGGCCAGACCGGCGACGGCGTCGAGGTCGTTCACGTCGCACGGCACCGCCACGGCACGACGCCCCAAGGCCCGCACCTCGTCGGCCACCAGCTCGAGCTGGGACTCGGTGCGCGAGGCCACGACCACATCGGCCCCCGCCTCGGCGAAGGTGCGCGCCACGGCGGCCCCGATGCCGCGGCTGGCCCCCGTGACGATCGCCACCTTGCCGTCGAGCGCGAACTGCTGAAAGATCCCGGAATCTGACATGGCGTTAGATTGCCAGGCGGGAGGTGGACATGGCGCACGAACCGGCACGCGAAGACGAGGTGCTCGTCGAGGTCCTCGAGCCGAACCTGGAGTCGGTGGTCCCCCTACCGGGTGGGCGGGCACTCGGGTACGCCGAGTTCGGCGACCCCGACGGCGACGCCGTGCTGTGGTTCCACGGCACGCCGGGCGCACGCAAGCAGATCCCGCCGGACGTGCCCGAGCTCGCCCGCCGACGGGGGTGGCGCATCGTGGCCGTCGAACGCCCCGGCACCGGCTACTCCACGCCGTACACCTATGGACGCGCCCTCGACTGGGTCGACGACCTGCGACGCGTGGTCGATCATCTGACGATCGACCGCTTCGCCGTCGTCGGGCTCAGCGGCGGTGGACCGTTCGTGCTGGCAGCGGCGTACGGGCTGCCCGACCGGGTGACGGCCGCTGCCGTGCTCGGCGGCATCGGACCGACGCGGGGCCCCGAGACCGCACCGGGCATGACGCGCTTCCTGCCCCTCATCGAGCCGCTGCTGGCGGCAGCCCGGATCCCGATCGGCGAGCTGCTGACCCACCTCATCCGCCCGATCCGAGCGGTCGCCGACCCCGGCTTCGACCTCTACACGCGCGTGGCGCCGGCGTCCGACCGGGCCGTGATGCGCGAGCCGGCCATGAAGGCGATGTTCATCAACGACCTCGTCACCGCCTGCGAGGGCGGTCTGCGGGCGCCGGCGACGGACCTCGTCGTGTTCGGGCGCGAGTGGGGCTTCTCGTTGCGCGACATCACCGTGCCCACCCGCTTCTGGCACGGCGACGCCGACGGCATCGTCCCGCTGTCGCACGGCGAGTTCATGGCAGCCCTGGTGCCGGACGCCACCTTGGTGGTGACGCCCGGCGGAGGGCACTTCGCCGGGTTCGTCGTCGGTCCCGACGTGCTGGGCTTCGTCGACGAGGCCTGGACCGACCGTGCGCATCGTCCGTCGAAGCGGACGCGCACCCGCCGGGCCGCGGCCTCGAAGGGCTGACGGTCAGGCGCCGATCGGCGTCTCGGTGCGGTTGGACGTGCCGTCCGGGTTCACGATGTACCAACCCTCGGCACCCTGGCAGTTGGCATCGCCGGGCCCGTCGAGCGACATCGTGTAGAGGAGCCGCCCGCCGAGCGCCAGCTGGCTGCGGCCGTCGGGACGTTCGACGACCGTGAACGAGGCTGCATCGACGCCGTCGAAGGTCAGCGAGGCCAGCTCGTCGACCTCGACCACCGGCCACTTCTCGTCGCACGGCATGCCGTCGGCGCCGATGCGGTCATGGGTGCACACCGGCGTGGTCGACGTCTCGGTGTCCCAGGTGTAGACGACCTGCTCGCCGACGGCGATGGCCGGGCCGAAGTCGGTGTCGATCACGGCCACGGTGTGGTCCATGGCCATGTCGTCCGCCATGTCGTCCGCCATGTCGGTGCCCATGGTGTCGTCCATGTCGTCCGCCATGTCGGTGCCCATGGTGTCGTCGGCCATGTCCGTGCCCATCGGCTCCGTGCCCATCGGCTCGGAGCCGGCGGTGGTGCCGCCGGTCGTGGTCGTGTCGCTGCTCGAGCACGCCGCCGTGGCGAGTGCCAGTGCAGCGATGGTCGTCGCGGCAACGCGCCGCGTCCAGGTCTGGTGCATGGTGTCTCCTCCCGTAGACCTGCCGTTCCAACGTGCACGACCCCCCGGGGAGTTCCCTAGGCTGCGCTCCGCCGCAACCAAAGGGGGACCGACGTGGCCAGCACCATCGAGACCGAGCAGGCGACCCGAACCGTCGTCCAGCAGCTGCCGGCGGCGTTCATGCTCGCCATGGACACCTACAGCCGAGGCGGTGAGCTCGGCTTCATGGGCATGGACTTCTACACCTGCGGTCGTGGCGGGGCGTTGGGCGAGGTCGACGCAGACGTCGTCGCCGCCGGCTTCGTCTTCTTCAACCCCGCTCTGGTGCGCGAGCAGTGGGAACGAGGTGCTGCAGCGATGGACCGGCGTGCCGCCGCCCAGGTGTTCATCGAGGTCGGGCACGCGTGGGCGGCCGAGCACCTCGCCGACGGGGTCGACTACGACCGCCTCAACGACCTGTTGGGCCGCGTCGTCGCCGGCGCCGACCCCGGCGCTGCCCCCCTCTTCGCGGCCTGGCGCGCCATGCCCGAGCCGAGCGACGCCAAGGCGCTCACCCTGCACCGGCTGAACGTCCTGCGCGAGCTGCGCGGCGGGCTGCACGGCGCCTGCGTCGTCGCTGCTGGTCTGGTGCCGGCGCGAGCTGCGCAGCTGAACGACCCGATGATGGCGGGCATCTTCGGCTGGCCCGAGCCCCCGGCCGACATCGAGGACGACCGCGCCGCATGGGACGCCGCCGAGGAGGCGACACGCGCCGCGGTGGCGGCGACGTTCGCCGTGCTCGACGATGCCGAGCGCGATGAGCTGATCGCGCTCAGCCGCGCCGCGAGAGGCTGACCGGCTTCGACACCTCGGCGAAGAAGTCGTTGCCCTTGTCGTCGACGACGATGAAGGCCGGGAAGTCCTCGACCTCGATCTTCCACACCGCCTCCATGCCGAGCTCGGGATACTCGAGGACCTCGACGTGGCGGATGCAGTCCTGGGCGAGCCGCGCCGCCGGGCCGCCGATCGAGCCGAGGTAGAAGCCGCCGAAGGTGGCGCACGCCTGGGTGACGGCCGACGACCGGTTGCCCTTGGCCAACATGATCAGGCTGCCGCCGGCGGCTTGGAACTGCTCGACGTAGGAGTCCATCCGGCCGGCCGTCGTCGGCCCGAACGAGCCGGAGGCGTAGCCCTCGGGCGTCTTGGCGGGACCGGCGTAGTAGACGCAGTGATCCTTGAGGTACTGCGGCATCCCCTCCCCTGCGTCGAGGCGCTCCTTGATCTTGGCGTGGGCGATGTCGCGGCCGACGACCATCGGGCCGGTCAGCAGGAGGCGGGTCTTGACCGGGTACCGGCTCAGCTCGGCGCGGATCTCGTCCATCGGACGGTTGAGGTCGATGCGCACCGGCTCGCCCACCAGGTCGTCCTCGTCGATCTCGGGGAGGAAGTGCGCCGGATCGTGCTCGAGCTGCTCGATGAACGCTCCGTCAGCGGTGATCTTGGCCCGGGCCTGCCGGTCGGCCGAGCACGACACGGCGATGGCGACCGGGCACGACGCGCCGTGGCGCGGGAGCCGGATGACCCGCACGTCGTGGCAGAAGTACTTGCCGCCGAACTGGGCGCCGATGCCGAACTGCTGGGTGAGCTCGAGCACCTGGGCCTCGAGCTCGGGGTCACGGATGGCGTGCCCGGCGTCGGACCCCTCTGTGGGCAACGTGTCGAGGTAGCGCGTCGACGCCAGCTTGGCGACCTCGAGGGCGTACTCGGCCGACGTGCCACCCAGCACGAGCGCCAGGTGGTACGGCGGGCACGCCGCGGTGCCGAGCAGGCGCAGCTTCTCGTCGAGCCACGGGAACAGCGCCTCGGGGTTGAGCAGCGCCTTGGTCTCCTGGAACAGGTAGCTCTTGTTGGCCGAACCGCCGCCCTTGGCCATGAACAGGAACGAGTAGCTGTCGCCGTCGACGGACTCGATCTTGATCTCGGCCGGCAGGTTGGTCTTGGTGTTGACCTCGTCCCAGGTGGAGATCGGCGCCATCTGCGAGTAGCGCAGGTTGTCGTCGCGGTAGGTCTCGTACACGCCGAGCGCCAGTGCCTGACGGTCGCCCCCGCCCGTCAGGACGCGCTCGCCCTTCTTGCCCTTCACGATGGCGGTTCCGGTGTCCTGGCACATGGGAAGCACGCCGCCCGCGCTGATGTTGGCGTTGCGCAGCAGGTCGAGTGCCACGTACTTGTCGTTGGGCGACGCCTCCGGGTCGTCGAGGATCGACGCCAGCTGCGCCAGGTGTCCCGGCCGCAGGTAGTGGGCGATCTCGTGCATCGCCTCGCGGGCCAGGCGGGTCAGGACCCCGGGCTCGACCTTGAGGTACTGCTCGCCGTCGACGGTGACCGTGGAGATGCCGTCGGTCGTGACCAGGCGGTACGGCGTGTCGTCGGGGCCCAGGGGCAGCAGCTCGGTGTAAGAGAACTCCGTCATGTCGCGATCATGCCACCATGGCTCCATGCCTCCGGACCCCGCGCACCCCTCCGTGTCCCCGACCGTGGCACCCACCGCGGCACCGACCGCCGTCCTGGAGCCCGAGACCACGCCGGTGCTCGACGACGGCGACCACGACCGGTTCAGCCACATCATCCGCAAGGACGACCAGATGAAGGGCTACGTGATGGGCGAGGCGGTGGAGGCGCTCTGCGGCAAGAAGTGGGTGCCGTCGCGCGACCCCGAGAAGTACCCGGTGTGCCCCACGTGCCTCGAGGTGCTCGGCCAGCTGCGAGCCGCCGGTTCGAACTAGCTTCAGCATCCATGCCTGAGACTGCATCGACCGGCCCGTTCAAGATCGCCTACTACGCCCTGCTCGGCGTCGCCGTCGCGCTGTTGGTCTTCGACTTCGCCACACGCGAGCAGGACCAGTGGATCTCGATGGTGGCCGTGGCGCTGCTCGTGGTCGCCGCCTTCATCAACCGCAAGGTCATCAAGGCGCACGACGACCGCTGAGCGCTCAGCTGGTCGAGAGCATGGCCACCAGCTCCGCCTCGTGGCGGCCGGTCCACCACGCCGCCCACCGGAAGGTGGCGAACCACACGGCAGCGCCGTAGAGCGCCGCTGCCGGCGCCGCCACCCACAGCCAGGCGTCGGCGGTCACCGCCGGCCACACGATGGCGACGACGAGCGGCAGCAGGCCGACGATGGCCAGGATCTCCGCCACGAACGGCTGCAGCATGCCTCCGGTGGAGGACCCGGCCGAGCGCCGGCTGTCGGTGGCGGCGCCCGCCGCCGTGGCGAGGCGCACCGCCACGACGTGTGCCACCGCGGCCGTGATGCACCACCCGGCGGCGACGATCACGAGCGCCGGCACCGCCATGGCCCAGCTGCGCCACACCACGGTGTAGACGGCGACGGCGCCGACCAGCAGGGGCGCGTCGATCAGCAGCGCCGCCAGGTCCCGCCCGAGCACATCGGCGCCACGGTCGCCGGGGCTCACGACATCCATCCAGAACCCAGCGGCGTCGGCACCGATCTCGTTGGCGCGGTGGATGGCCAGGGGGAAGGTCAGCGCCAGCGCGGCGAACGGTGCCCACGGCTCGGGGAGGTTCACGGCGGCGATCACGGAGAACAGCAGGCCGAACGCCCCGACGAACAGCGCCCAGCCCGACAGCCGTCCCGGCGTGCGGATGAACAGCCGCAGCGTGCGCGCCGCCACGGCGCCGACCCGGCCTGCCGGCAGGCGCGCCGCGAAGCCGTCGAACGGCGACCCGGTGCGCGCGTGCGCACGGTCGGTCGAGCGGTCGTCGGTGACGAGCGTTCGGGCGACGAGCGCCCGCATGCTCCATGCCAGGACGGCGAGCACCACGAGCAGGCCGCCGCAGGCGGCGAGCGCCACGCCGAGCTCGCCGTCGGCGCCGGCGACGATCCCTTCGGCCGCCCACCCCGACGGGAGCCACGCCAGCCACGACGGCGGCGCCGTGCCGGACGAGCCGATCCCGGCTTCGAGCGCCGGGTCGACGCTGCCGGCGCGCATGAGCTCGAAGCCGGCGAAGGCGACCAGCAACGCCGGCACCGCCGACAGGGTCGCCACCAGCCGCCCGCGCGGCGCCAACGCCAGCAGGTCGAGCGCCAAGCCGATCAGCCGGCCGATGGCCACCGCCACGAGCACGAGGCACGCCGCGACCGACGCCACCAGCACGGCCCCGACGACGTCGTACACGTACGCCGACACGGTGTAGCCGATCAGTCCCACCGTAAGGAGCGGACCGACGCCGACGAGGCCGGCGACGTACAACCCCGACGCCAGCGGCGATGCGCCGATGGGCAGGAGCACGAACTTGCGCACGGTCAGGTCGCGGCGGGCCGTCGTGGTGAACGGCGCCGCGATCCACACCAGCAGCACCATGGTCACGATGACGGCCAGCTGCTCTCGTCCGGCATCGGGCAGCTCCGGGAAGGCACGCAGCGCTTCGATGGCGTCGAGGCCGGTGGCGACGTAGGTGCCGCCGGCGAGGGCGAGCACGACGGCGGCGAGCACGAGCCGTTCGGGATGGCGCGAGGCGGCCACCGCGCGGTTGCGCAGCAGCGTCACCCTCAGTCCGAGGAGGTGCCCAACCACGTCAGGTCGTCCGTGTCGGCGTCATCGACCCCGATCAACGCCATGAAGGCATCCTCGAGGCGCCGCCCGGCGCGCACCTCCTCGATCGTGCCGCTCGCCCGCACCGTGCCGTGGTCGATCACGGCCAGGTGGTCGCAGAGCCGCTCGACCACGTCGAGCACGTGCGACGAGAACACCACCGTGCCCCCCTGGTCGACGTGGCGACGCAGCACGGCTTCGATCGTGCGCGTCGACACCGGGTCGATCGCCTCGAACGGCTCGTCGAGGAACAGCACGCTCGGCCCGTGCAGCAGGGCGGCGGCCAGCACGATCTTCTTCGTCATGCCGTGGGAGTAGTCGGCGACCGTGCGAGCCGCGGCGTCGGTCAGCTCGAGGACGTCGAGCAGCTCGGTGCTTCGCTCGACGACGAGGTCGCGGTCCATGCCCCGCAGC
>JAGQTE010000105.1 GCA_020439175.1 Acidimicrobiales bacterium
CGAACCCCGGCGCCGGCAGGTAGGTGGCGTGCAGGTCATAGGTGCCGACCGCCGGCGACAGCTTCGTCCAGCTGCCCGTGCCGGACGGGTCGAGCTCGGCGATGCCGATCGAGGTGGGCCCGTCGAAGAACTGCACGTGGCCGCCCGGCACGAGCGGCGAGTCGGTCGAGCTGACGGTCGCCGTGACGGTCACGGCGTTGCCGTACACCGAGGACCCGGCGGGGGACACATCCAGCGAGGTGATCGTCGCCGCCGCGGTGACGGTGTGCGTCACGGCTGCGGAGCTGGAGGGTCCGTTGGCGCCGTCACCGCCATAGTGCGCCGTGAGCGCGTGATCGCCAGGCGCCAGCGTGGCGACGGTGATCGTGGCCTGGCCGGTGCCGTCGAGGGTGGCGGCGCCGACGGTCGTGGCGCCCTCGGACAACGTCACCGATCCCGTCGGTGTCGGGCCGCCGCCGGTCGGGGCGACCGTGACGACGAACGCCGCGTCCGTGCCGTAGATCGTCGGGCCGGCCGGACCGGCGAGCGACGTCGTGCTCGAGTCCACGACGTCGTGCTCGAGGATCGGCGACGTCGAGCCGGCGTGGTTGGCGTCGCCGGGGTAGGTGGCCGTCAGGTCGTGGTGCCCGCCGCCCAGTCCGCTCGTCGTGTAGGTGGCCCGCCCCGATGCGTCGAGCGCCAGCGTGACGATCGATGCAGCCCCGTCGAGGAGATCGACCGAGCCGGTCGGCACGGCGCCCCCCGCCCCGGTGACGTCGACGGTGAAGGTCACGGGCTGGCCGCCGAGCGTCGGGGAGCCGGTGGAGGTCAGCGCGGTCGTGGTGCCGGCGACGTCGACGGTGTGGTGCACCATGGGCGAGGTGCTCGTGGTGAAGGCGGCGCCGGGCAGGTAGACGGCGGTGAGCGGGTGCGTCCCCGCCACCGGCGCGCTCACCGTCAGCGTCGCCGTGCCGTCCGGAGCGACGTCGGCGTTGCCGATCGGCGTGGCGCCGTCGCGCAGCTCGACGGTGCCGCGCGGCGAGTCGGGCTCGGTGACTGCGGTGACGATGACGTCGACCTGGACGTCCTGGCCGTACACCGACGGGTTGGGCGTCGTCGTCAGCGCCGTGGCCGTCGTGGGATCGAAGCCGTACGCCCCGGCGTCGCAGCGGCCGGCGAGGCGGGGGACGCCGCGCTGGTCGGTCGGCAGGCACGTGCCGGCGACGCCGGCGCCGACGGCGCTGCTGGCGGCGGGGAGCCGCACCGTGGCGGTCGGTCCGCCGTTGGCACCCAGCGGCGGGAGCGCCAGGTCGTCGACCGTGGCCAGGCTGCCCGGGCAAGTCGGCGCCAGGTCGGTCGTCACGTTGCCTGCGCCGGTGATGGAACCGACACAGGCCTCGGTGGGGGCGGCGACGATGGAGTTGCGCACGGTCATCGACGCCCCGGTCGACTCGAGCGACGTCGAGCCCTGCGACCCGGTGAACGTGGCGTTGTCGATCGTGGCGCTGCCGGCGAATCGGTTGGCGATGTCGCTGCCGCCGGTGACGGCGTCGGCGTCGTTGCCGATGAAGGTGCTGTTGCGCACGGTCAGGTTCGACACGTTCACCACGGCGCCGCCGAAGAGCGCACCTGCCGGCACGGTGGCGTCGCGCACCGTGACCCCGTCGAGCACGAACCCCGCCGAGGCGGCGCCGTTGTAGACGGCGGCACCGCCGACCGACGCCTCGTAGCCGTCGGCGATGGTCAGGTTGCGGATCGCGCCGGAGCCGCCGCCGGGCACCTCGATCTGCACGAAGAACACCCGTGACGTGCCGCCGCCGCTGACCGTGATCGGCCCGCCCGCCAGATCGCCGTCGACGGTCATGGGCGCCGTGATCGCCAACTCTGCGCCGACAGTGATGGTGCCGGCGACGGCGAACCCGATCACCGCATCGGTGGAGGTGTTCGCCTCCTCGATGGCGGCGCGCAGGGTGCAGGTCGTCGTGGCGGTGGCGCAGGTCCCGTCGCCCGGGGCGGCGTCGGCGTCGTCGCCGAGGTCGTCGACGACGATCGTGGCCCCGGACACGGCGGCGCTCGCCGGGCGGACGTCCACCACCATCTGCACGACGCCC
This sequence comes from Acidimicrobiales bacterium, assembly GCA_020439175.1. Classification (GTDB taxonomy): domain Bacteria; phylum Actinomycetota; class Acidimicrobiia; order Acidimicrobiales; family Acidimicrobilacustridaceae; genus JAGQTE01. Next base: position 2,091 of record JAGQTE010000105.1, read on the forward strand.
GCGAGGAGGGCGAACACCACGACCGTGGCGACGTGCACCCGCGGCGGTGGGGGTGGGGGAGCGGCGACCGAGACGCCGCCGGCGTCGACGAACAGCCGCACGGCGATGGCGGCGACGACGAGGACGACTAGGCCTTCGACCACGACCGCCCACCCGTCGCGGGTGCCGAGCGCGTCGAGGCGGGCGCCGCTCAGCGTCCGGGTGCGGCGGAAGGCGGCACGCACGCCGGCGCGCTCGAGCACCACGACACTCGGCAGCAGCGACCAGCGGGCGGCGAGCACGGCGGCGGCGCCGAACG
>JAGQTE010000106.1 GCA_020439175.1 Acidimicrobiales bacterium
CTTCGTGCGCGAAGGCGTCGGCGGGGTGCCGCTGCTGCTGATCCACGGGTACCCGGAGACGATGCGGATCTGGTGGCGCAACATCGCACCTCTGGCCGAGGCCGGCTTCGAGGTGATCGTGCCGGACCTGCGTGGCTTCGGCACGAGCGACCTCAGCGCCGACGGCGTGTACGACCCGCCGGCCTACGCCACCGACCTGCACGCCCTGGTGCACGACGTGCTGGGCCACGACCGCTGCGTCGTCGCCGGCGGCGATCTCGGCGGCGTGGTGCTCTACGACCTGGGGCTGCGCTTCGGCGGCTTCGTCGACCGGCAGATCTTCTTCAACTCGGTGCCGCCCTACCTCGCCGACGCCTACGCCGCCGCCGGCATCCCGTCGGACCTCGACCGGCTCAACCGCGACAGCGCCGACTACTTCATCCGTCAGGGCACCGACGCCGACGGCCTGTGCGCCGAGCTCGACACGCCCGAGCGCCGCCGCGCCTACATCGCCGACTTCTACGGCCATCGCCTGTGGGGGGCGCCGGGCGCCTTCGACGACGAGGCCAAGGCCTTCATGACCGAGCCGTTCGCCGACGCCGACCGCCTGCGCGCCGCCATGGCCGTGTACGAGCTGACGTTCGGCAGGCGCCCGCTGTCGGACACCCCGCGCCTGTTCGAGACGAACCCGATCCCGACCGTCGTGCTCTACGGCCCCGAGGATCACGTCGTCCCCGACACCCACAACGCCAAGTGCCGCATGGCGTTCGAGGAGTGCATCGGGCCGTTCGTCGTCGAGGGCGCCGGCCACTTCCTGCAGTGGGAGCAGGCCGAGGTGTTCAACCGCACCGTGCGCTGGTTCTGCGCCGACCTGCTCGCCGCGCGCGGCTGAGGGAGTTCGGGCTGGTCGCCAGCCCGGCAGGCGGCGGCCCGGCGGGGCGGGTCGCTCAGCGCAGCTCGCGGCCGAGGATCTGCGCGATCGTCGCCGCCGTGCGACGCTCCTCGAACGACGTGAGCCGCCCCACAGTGGCGGCGATGACGAAGTGCCCGAGCTCGTGGCCGTAGGCGACGACGGGCAGCACGACGCGCTCCGGGAGCTGCGAGCGGTCCGGGTGCAGATCGGTGACGTACCCGCTGATCGTCCCGTCGGGGTGCAGGACCGGGCCGTCGCCACCGGCGGCTCCGGGGGTCCATGCCGCGCTCGCCGCCCCGAGCACACCGGCGATGTGCTCGCCGGCGGCGGCCTCGAGCGCCCCCGGGCCCGGCTCGCCCGCCACCACCGTCCAGAACTCGACGAGGTGCTCCACCTCCGCGCCGCGCGCCGCGGCGCGGGCGTCGAGGTGCACCAGCCGACTCGACAGCCAGCCGACGAGGCCGGCGACCACGACCAGGGTCAGCGCCGTGACGATGTCGTCGGTCTCGTCCACGGCGACCTGGCCGTAGGGCTCGGTGAGCAGTACGGCGTACGCAGCTCCGGCGACCAGCGCCGCCATCACCGCCGGCGCCGTCGCCCCGCGGATGGCCACCAGCACGACGGGCAGCACCAGCACGACCGCCACCGTCTCCGGATGCTCGGCGCGCAGCGGGATCAGCAGCAGCCCCGTCACCACCGGCAGGACCACCGCCAGCACGTAGCTCACGAGCACCGTGCGCTGCGGCAGCCGGACCCGCTCGCCGGGGACTCGGATCTCCGGGCGCTCGCGGGTCGGGCGTGTCCCCACGTCGACGTCGTACCGTGCGGCAGCCATGCCGTCGTGTCTACGCCCGACGCCTCGACGCGTCGACGCCGTTGGCGGTGTCTTGCGCCCGACACCGGCGATCTTGTCGCCGTCTTGACGGCGCCCGGCTGCGACGCCGGGGCGGGTCTCGGTGCGTCCGCACGCGGGTAGGAGCGCCCGTCGTGAGAGGAGCCGCCCTATGACCGCCACCGAACCCATGCTCGACAGCCATCCGACCGACGCCACGATCGATCCGCGGGTCATCGCCGCCGCCATCGACGCCCTCGCCGACTGTGCGGTGATCTGCGAGCAGTGCGCCGACGCGTGCATGGACGAGGCCGAGGCCGACCAGCTGCGCGCCTGCATCCGCCTGGACCTGGCGTGCGCCGACATCTGCCACGCCACGGCCGGGGTCGTGGCGCGCTACGCCGGCATCGACCCCGACCTCACCAGGTCGCTCGTCGACGCCTGCGTGATCGCCTGCCGCTTGTGTGCCGAGGAGTGCGCCATGCACGCCGGCACCATGCGGCACTGCGCCATCTGCAGCGAGCAGACCCGCCGCTGCGCCGCCGCCTGCCTCGACCTGCTCGACGCCATGTCGTGAAGGTCATCGACGCCGAACCGCTCGACGGCGACGAGCTCGACCGGATCGACCGGTACTGGCGAGCGGCCAACTACCTCGCTGTCGGGCAGATCTACCTGCTCGACAACCCGCTCCTGCGCGAGGAGCTGTGCGACCGCCACGTCAAGCCGCGCCTGCTCGGGCACTGGGGCACCACACCAGGGCTCAACCTGATCTACGCCCACATGCAGCGCGTGATCGCACAGCGCCGGCTCGACGCCATGGTCATCGCCGGACCGGGACACGGCGGGCCGGCGGTCGTCGCCAACGCCTGGCTCGACGGCAGCTGGAGCGAGACCTACCCGGGCGTCGACCGCGACGGCGACGGCATGGCCCAGCTGTTCCGACAGTTCTCCTTCCCCGGAGGCATCCCCAGCCATGCCGCCGCCGACGTCCCCGGATCGATCCACGAGGGCGGTGAGCTGGGCTACTCCCTGTCGCACGCCTTCGGTGCGGCGTTCGACAACCCCGAGCTGGTCGTCACCTGCATCATCGGCGACGGCGAGGCCGAGACGGGACCGCTGGCCGCGTCCTGGCACGGCACCAAGTTCCTCGATCCCGCGCACGACGGTGCCGTGCTGCCGGTGCTGCACCTCAACGGCTACAAGATCGCCAACCCGGCGCTGCTCGACCGCATCGGCGACGACGAGCTCACCGACCTGTTGCGCGGCTCGGGCTGGGAACCCGCTCTGGTCGAGGGCGACGAGCCGTGTGCCGTGCACCAGGCCATGGCGGCGGCGCTCGATGCGGCGCTCGACGAGATCGACGACATCCGGCATCGCGCCCGGAACCTCGGGGAGGTCGGACGTCGGCGCTGGCCGATGATCGTGCTCCGAACGCCGAAGGGCTGGACGGGTCCGGAACACGATGACGCCGGTCGTCCCGTCGAGGGCACCTGGCGGTCGCACCAGGTCCCGCTGGGCGACATCCGCGGCAACGCCGACCACCGACGCGCGCTCGAGCGCTGGCTGCGCAGCTACCGACCCGCCGAGCTGTTCGACACCGACGGGAGACCGCGCCCCGACCTCGTGTCCTGGCTGCCGTGCGGCGACCTGCGACTCGGGATGAACCCGCACGCCAACGGCGGGCGTCTCCGGCGGCCGCTCGATCGACCCCCCGTCGGCGAGCGCGCCGTGGCCGTCGAAGCGCCCGGGCAGACCTGGGCCGAACCGACCTCGGTGCTCGGCTCGTGGTTGCGCGACCTGATGGCCGCCAACCTGGACCAACGGCACTTCCGGCTGTTCGGGCCTGACGAGACGGCGTCGAACCGGCTGAGCGCCGTCTACGAGGTGACGGACAAGACGTGGAACGCCCAGACACGGGACGTCGACGAGCACCTGGCCGTCGACGGCCGCGTGATGGAGCTGCTGTCCGAGCACACCTGCCAGGGATGGCTCGAGGGCTACCTGCTCACCGGTCGCCACGGCGTGCTCTCCTGCTACGAGGCCTTCATCCACATCGTCGACTCGATGGTGAACCAGCACGCCAAGTGGTTGAAGGTCACGAACGAGCTCGAGTGGCGGCGCAGCATCTCGTCGCTCACCTACCTGCTCACCTCCCACGTGTGGCGGCAGGACCACAACGGCTTCAGCCATCAGGACCCTGGGTTCATCGACCACGTCGCCAACAAGAAGGCGGACGTGGTGCGGATCTACCTGCCGCCCGACGCCAACTGCCTGCTGGCCACGATGGACCACTGCTTGCAGACCACCGACTACGTGAACGTCGTGGTGTCCGGCAAGCAGCCGACGCCGACGTGGCTGTCGATCGAGGACGCGGCCGAGCACTGCGCCCGGGGCATCGGCCGGTGGGACTGGGCCAGCACCGACACGGACGAGCCCGATGTGGTGCTGGCCTGCGCCGGCGACGTCCCCACCGTCGAGGCGCTCGCCGCCGCCTCCCTGCTGCGGGAGCACCTGCCCGACGTGCGCGTACGAGTCGTCAACGTCGTCGATCTGATGCGGCTCCAGCACGAGTCCCAGCACCCGCACGGCCTGTCGGACCGCCACTACGACGCTCTGTTCACGACGGATCGTCCGGTGGTGTTCGCCTTCCACGGCTACCCGTGGCTCATCCACCGCCTCACCTACAAGCGCGCCGGCCACCGGCACCTGCAGGTCCGGGGTTACACGGAGGAGGGCACGACGACGACCCCGTTCGACATGCTCGTGCGCAACGACCTCGACCGCTTCCACCTCGTGATGGACGTGATCGACCGGCTGCCCGGCTTGGGCGGGCGCGCTGTCGACGTCCGCCAGCGCATGGTGGATGCCCGCCACCGGCACCGGCGGTGGATCCGCGAGCACGGCGAGGACCTGCCGGAGGTGCGCGACTGGCTGTGGCCGGGCTGATGCGCGTCCTGGTGCTCAACGCCGGATCGTCGACGTTGAAGATCGACGTCCTGCGCGACGACCTGGTCGAGTCCCACACCGTGATCGATCCGTGGGACGGCACGCCCGACAGCGTCGACCTCTCGGCCGTGCTCGCGGGCGGGCTACCGATCGACGCGGTGGCGCACCGGGTGGTCCACGGCGGGCGCCACGCCACCGGCCCCGCCGTCATCGACGACACCGTGGCGCGAGCGATCGCTGACCACGCCGCGCTGGCGCCGCTGCACCAGCACCGGGCGCTGGCCGCCATCACGCTGGCGCGAGCGGCTCTGCCCGACCTACCGCACATCGCCTGCTTCGACACCGCGTTCCACGCCACCATGAGCGCCGCGGCGCGCACCTACGCCCTGCCGAGCGCCTGGCGGCGGCGGTGGGGGCTGCAACGCATCGGGTTCCACGGCCTGTCCCACGCCTGGGCGGCACGTCGCGGACCGACGATCGCCGACGGCACCCGCCTCCGACGGATCGTGACGTGCCACCTCGGCAGCGGCGCGTCGGCGTGCGCCGTCGTCGACGGGCGTTCGGTGGACACGACGATGGGTTGGACCCCACTCGACGGCCTCGTGATGGCCACCAGGTCGGGCAGCGTCGACCCCGGCGTGGTGCTGTGGCTCATCACCGAGGCCGGGCTCTCCCCGGCCGAGGTCCGCGACGGGCTGACCGACCACGCCGGCCTCGCCGGCCTCGCCGACCTCGCCGACCTGGCCACCGGCGAGGCGGTGCCTGGGACCGCCGGTCGATCGGGCGATGACGGGCGACGCGCCGGCGACATGCGAGCGCTGCTGGCGGCGCGCGCCGCCGGCGATGAGGACGCCGAGCTCGCCGTGGACGTCTACGTCCACCGGCTGCGCCAGGGCATCGCCGCCATGGCGACGTCGGCCGGTGGCATGGACCTGCTCGTGTTCACGGGCGGCGTCGGGGAGCACGCCCCGGAGATCCGGTCCGCCACCGTCGCCGGTCTCGGACTGCTCGGCGTCACGATCGACGAGGACCGCAACCGCGCCGCCACCGGCGACGCCCACCTCACGCCGCCCGGTGCGACGGTGCGCACCGCCGTCGTGACCGCACGCGAGGACATCGAGATGGCGCGACAGGTCCGTGACCTGCTCACCGAGGGCACCCGCCGCGTGTCGGACGGCCCGGTTCTCGTCTCGCGCCCGACCGGCTAGAGACCAGCTGACGCACGAACCGTCAGACCAAGGAGACGTCCGACATGCTCACCGACATCGACGTGGAGGTCCCTGTCCGCACCGCGTACAACCAGTGGACCCAATTCGAGGACTTCCCACTCTTCATGGACCACATCAGCAACGTCGACCAACTCGACGACACGCACGTGCGCTTCACGGCGTCGATCGCAGGCGTGCAGCGCAGCTGGGACGCCGAGATCACCGAGCAGACGCCGGATCAGCGCATCGCCTGGACGGCGATCGACGGCACCCAGAACGCCGGTGTCGTCACGTTCCACCCGCTGGCCGACGACCGCACCCGTGTCGTGCTGCAGCTCGACGTCGAGCCCGAGGGGCTGGTCGAGCAGATCGCCGACAAGGGCGGCTTCGTCTCGGACCGGGCCCGCAAGGACCTCGAGGCCTTCAAGACGTTCATCGAGCAGCGAGGCTACGAGACGGGCGCCTATCGCAAGAAGGTCAAGCGTGACCCCGACCACGACCAGCACCAGGCCGAGCAGCTCGCCGCGCTGAACCGCCAGCCGTGGGAGGACGAGCCGCCCCGCGACGAGCCGTCCAGCTGACGAGCGGACGCTCCACAAGCACCCCGACATCGGGCTAGGCATTCCGACATGTCGGAATGCCCAGCCCGATTTCGGGGTACGGGGGTCTGCAGAACACCGGCCCATGAAAGGGGATCCGCCATGTATGTCGGCGCTTCACTCGTGCTCATCGCCGTCGGAGCCATCATCCGCTTCGCCGTCTCGGACAGCCTGATCGACGGGGTCAGCCTCGACACGGCCGGCTGGATCGTGATGGCGATCGGCTTCCTCGGTCTCATCGTGTCGCTCATCCAGATGCTGTTCTGGCGCGGCGACCGCGTCCACGTCGATCGGTACTGAGCGACGGCCCGAAGCTCCTGATCGACGGGGAACCGGGGCCTGGCGTGGGAGCAGCTGCGCCAGGCCCCGTTCGCGTCCCCGCACGCGGCGAGAAGGCAGCGATGGTCAGATGGCACTTCTCGGCCTCGCGCCGTCCGGGTACGGACCGCTGTGGCGTCGGGAGGTCCGACGCCCGAGGACCCAGGAGGGACCGATGACCGAGGAGAGCGGCTTCGCAGCCGGCATCAAGGGCGTGACCGAAGAGGTCAAGGGCAAGGCGAAGGAGGCAGCCGGCGCCGTGACCGGCAACGAGGACCTCGAGCGCGAGGGCAAGGCGCAGCAGGACCGCGCCGACGCCGAGCGCGACGTCGCCGCTCGTGAGGCGGAGGCCGAGAAGGCACGCGCCAAGGCCGAGACGGCAGAGCGCCGTCAGGAGACCCACCAGAACGGCTGATCCAGATCGCGGCCACGCCCTACGGCGTGCCCGCCCCGATCAGCTCGACTCGTCCTGGCTCTGGTCGTGGGAGCAGCGGTTCCGACCGCCGCTCCCACGACCAGAGCGCGCGCCGGACAGACAGTTGTCACCACCCGATGGCGGACGGGCAGCGCTACTCGATGGTGAGGTGGGCGTCGAGCCCGGAGATCTCGAGCACGCGCCGGGCGACGTCGCTGGGCGCGGCGATGACGAAGACCGTGCCGGCGTCGGTGCAGGCCTTGTTGGCCGACACGATGGCGCGCAGACCCGAGGAGTCGAGGAAGGTGACGCCTGCCAGGTCCACCGCCAGCCGCGGGGTCGGCAGCGTGTCCTGCAGCACCGACGCCAGCGTCGGTGCTGTCAGCGGATCGACCTCGCCGGTCACGACCACGCGGCGTCCGTGCTCGTCATCGTGCACGGACGTCCCCATACGCAGCTGTTCGTGCATGCCCATGCCCATCAACCCCTGTCGCCGCGCGGAACCGACTCTCAGCCCGGCGGACCCATCCTGTCTACCCAATGCACCACCGGCGCAGAACAATGCTGCGCCGGTCTGGCATCGAACGGGGACGGGTAGATGGGTCGCATGCCCGACCCGACCGCCGACTCGGCACCTGCCGACGCTGCTTCGCCCGCCGACACGCCGCTCGGTGACGTGGTCCGGGCCCTGGGCACCGAGGGCTACGACGGCCAGTTCATCGCCGCCGCCGAGGAGCGCGTGCTGTGCACGGCGTGCCGCAGCCTCATCGCCGCCGACCACCTGCGCGCCGACCAGGTCACGCGCCTCGAGGGTGCCTCGGACCCCGCCGACATGGTGATGGTGGTGCCGCTCACCTGCCCGGTGTGCGCCACGACCGGCACGCTCGTCCTTCACTACGGCGCAGAGGTCACCGAGGCCGAGGAGCTGGTGACCGTGGCCCTGCAGCGCGCACCGGGCGAAGGCCCGATCCCCGATCCCACCCCGGGAATCACCCCCTCGACCACGGAGGTCCCGTGATGAGCATCGCCGCCACCGAGCACGAACTGATCGTCGAGGACGACGAGCTCCAGCCGGAGGATCCGGTCGAGCTGCAGCCGGTGCCGGTGAACGTGTACCGCACCAGCGACGCCGTCGTCGTCGTCGCGCCGATGCCGGGGGTCATGCCCCAGGACGTCGACGTGCAGCTGATCGGCTCCCGCCTGTACCTGCGAGCGCAGCTGCGCTCACGCAGCCGGCGCACCCACCTCGTGCACGAGTGGCGCTACGGGCGGTACGGACGCACGATCGTGCTGCCGAGCGC
>JAGQTE010000107.1 GCA_020439175.1 Acidimicrobiales bacterium
GAGCCCGGCCGCGGTGTCGAGCGGGCCGCCGTCGGGTGGCACGTCGGCTCCGTCCGGTGGCCCGTCCGCCCCGGCGGCGTCGCCCCGGCCGGCAGCGTCCCCGTCGCCCGCCGAGTCGCCCGGCACCGTGCCGATCACGCCGCCGAGCCAGGGTTCGGGACGGCCGTCGAGCGACGAGCCGAAGGCCTCGCTGCTGATCGCCGAGCCGGCGCCCGAGGTGGCCGATCCGGCGGACCTGCAGCGTGCGGCCGAGCTGATCGAGGCACCGCAGCCGGCGCCGCGCCCCTCGCTGTTCGATGCCGAGATCGAAGCGCCGGAGATCGTCGACGCCGCCTACGACACCCGGGAGCTGTCCGCCGAAGAGCGCGATGCCCTGCTCGCCGACGGCGATCCGCTCGGCCCGACCGATCAGGTCGCCGACGAGGCGATGCGCAAGTTCTTCGACGAGGAGCCCGCCGACGAGCGCAAGCGCCGGTTCCGCCGGAGCTGACGTCACGGTGGCGCGTCGTGCCGCCGCAGCGCCGCGGGCACGGCGCCACCGTCACGAGTGATCAGACGGGCTGCAGCGAGGCGGTGACGGCGTGGCCGTCGACGTCGAGGTGGTGCTCGCCCGTGCCGTAGGTCACGGCGGTGGCCAGCACCTCGGCGGCGATCGTGGCCTCGTGGGCCTGCACCGTCACGGCCAACGCCTCCGGCAGGCCCAGCGTGACCTCGATGCGGTCGGCGATCTGCAGCCCGGTCTCCTTGCGCAGGTCGTTGAGGAGCCGGATGAGCTCGCGCACCTGCCCCTCGCCGCGCAGCTCGTCGTCGAGCTCGAGGTCGAGCGCCACCGCCCAGCCGTCTTCCTCGGCCAGCGCGAAGGCCTCGTGGCGGGTGGCGCGCAGCTCGACGTCGTCGGGGCCGAGCTGGTGCCCGGCGATCTCGATGCTCCCGTCCGCGTCGAGCCGGCGCCGCAGCTCGGTGCCGTCGGCCTGGGCCAACGCCTCCTTCACGACGTTGATCTCGGGTCCCAGGCGCGGGCCGAGCACCCGGAAGTTCGGCGCCGCCGTCCAGGTCATCAGGCCCGACAGGGTGTCGATCTCCTCGAGATCGTGCACGTTCAGCTCGGCGGCGACCTCGCCGGTGAGCTCGTCCGGCAGCGGGTCGCCGGCGTGCAGCAGGAGGGCCCGGCGCAACGGCTGGCGCACCTTGACCTTGGCTTCGGCTCGCGCCGATCGGCCGAGCCCGACGAGGCGGCGCGCCGTGGCCATCGCCTCGACCAGCTCGTCGTCCACGGGCGCGGTGGGGGCGGGCCAGTCGGCCAGGTGCACGGACGTGGCGCCGGTGAGCGCCACGTACAGCTCGTCGGCGAGGAAGGGGCAGAACGGCGCCAGCAGCTGCGCCGTCACGGTCAGGCACCGGTGCAGCGTGGCGTGGGCCGCGGGGTCGGACGCCTTCCAGAACCGCGGGCGGGAGCGGCGCACGTACCAGTTGGAGAGGTCGTCGACGAAGGTCGCCAGCGCCGTGGCGCCGCGCAGGGCGTCGAACGCCTCGAGGGCGTCGGTCACCTCGAGGATCGTCTGGTCGAGCCGCGTGCTGACCCACCGATCGAGCACATGGGAGACGGGCGTCGTCTCGTCGCCGGGGCTCCAGCCGTCGAGGTCGGCGTAGGTGGCGAAGAACGACCAGCAATTCCACAAGGTCAGCAGCGACTGCCGGGTGGCCTCGCGGATGCCGTCGTCGCCGACCCGGCGGGGCGTCCACGGCTGGCCCGCCGAGAAGAAGTACCAGCGCAGGGCGTCGGCGCCGTGGCGGTCGAAGATGTCCCACGGGTCGAGGACGTTGCCGCGTGACTTCGACATCTTCTGGCCGTGCTCGTCGACGATGAGCGCCAGGCACACCACGTTGCGGTAGGGCGTGGCGTCGAACACGAGGGCGTTGACGGCGAGCAGGGAGTAGAACCAGCCCCGCGTCTGGTCGATCGCCTCGCAGATGAAGTCGGCGGGGAAGGCCCGCTCGAACGCCCCGTCGTCGGTGAAGGGGTGATGGCACTGTGCCGAGGGCATCGAGCCCGAGTCGAACCAGGCGTCCAGCACCGGCTCGAGCCGTCGCCCCTCGCCCCCGCACGACGGGCAGGCGATGGTGACGTCGTCCACGTAGGGCCGGTGCAGGTCCAACTCGGTGAGGTCCCGACCGGCGAGCTCGGCCAGCTCCGCCACCGAGCCGACGCAGGTGTCCGTGCTGCAGCCGTCGCACCGCCAGATCGGCAGGGGTGTGCCCCAGTAGCGGTCGCGCGACAGGGCCCAGTCGATGTTGCCCTCGAGCCAGTTGCCGAACCGTCCGTGCTTGATCGTGGGCGGCTGCCAGTTGATCGTCTCGTTCTCGCGCAGCAGCACCGGGCGCTGCTCGGACGTGCGGACGAACCACGACGTCTTGGCCCAGTAGATGAGCGGGGTCGAGCACCGCCAGCAGTGCGGGTAGCTGTGCTCGTACGGGGCCTCGCGCACCAGCAGGTGCCGTGCCGCCAACTCGGCGACGATGGCCGGGTCGGCGTCCTTGACGAACGTGCCGCTCCACGGTGCGACGCGCTCGTCGAAGGTGCCGTCGGCGGTCACCGGGTTGAGCACCGGCAGGTCGGCGGCCGCGCAGGCGCGGTAGTCGTCCTCGCCGAAGGCGGGGGCCAGGTGCACGATGCCCGAGCCGTCCTCGGTGCTGACGAAGTCGGCGGCGAGGACGCGCCAGGCGCGCTCGGCAGCGCCGGGATCGTCGACCGGGAGCAGGTCGAACGGGCGGACGTAGCGTCGTCCGACCAGGTCGGCTCCCTGCCAGCGCTCGACGACGGCCGACGGATCGGTGCCCTCGGGCAGGCGGTCCTCGGCGCAGATCAGGTCGCGCCCGGTGGCGCCCCACACCTCGGCGGGCACGCGCACGTAGGTGATGTCGGCACCGACGGCGGCGGCGACGTTGGAGACCAGCGTCCAAGGCGTCGTCGTCCACACCAGCAGGTCGGCGTCGACGTCGACGAGCGGGAACCGCACGTACACCGACGGATCGACGACGTCGCGGTAGGCACCGGGCTGTCCGAGCTCGTGCGAGGACAGCGCCGTACCGCAGCGGGCGCAGTAGGGGGTGACGCGGTGGCCCTCGTAGAGCAGGTCGCGATCCCACATCTGGCGCAGCAGCCACCAGACCGACTCGATGTAGTCGTTGCTGAGCGTCCAGTAGGCGTCGGCCGTGTCGATCCACACGCCGGCGCGCTCGGTGAGGTCGGTCCAGTCGCCGACGTAGCGTTGCACGGAGGCTCGGCACCGGCGGTTGAACTCCTCGATGCCGAAGGCCTCGATCTCGTGCTTGGTGTTGAGCCCCAGCTCCTTCTCGATCTCGAGCTCGACCGGGAGGCCATGGCAGTCCCAGCCACCCTTGCGGGGCACGCGCTTGCCGCGCATGGTCTGGAAGCGCGGATAGAGGTCCTTGAACGCCCGCGCCCAGACGTGGTGCAGGCCGGGCTTGCCGTTCGCCGTCGGCGGTCCCTCGTAGAAGATCCACGGCTCGCCGTCCTCGCGCGCCTTGCGCACCTGGGCCTCGACGTCGAGCGAGCGCCACCGCTCGAGCACGCGTCGTTCCAGGCCAGGGAGGTCGAGTTCGGGGTCGACGGGGCCGAATGCCATCCGCACAGCGTACGTGGCCGCACCCAGGCCCCTGCCAGCCGGTTGACGCCCTCAGGGTCGCGACCTACGCTCCGGCACCCTTGCCCGGCAGAAGGAGCCCCCATGGCTGGAGCCAAGAAGGCCGCCGCCACGCCCGCGAAGTCCGCAGCGAAGGCCACCGCGAAGAAGGCGCCGGCCAAGAAGGCGGCCGCCACCGCCAAGAAGGCACCGGCCAAGAAGGCGGCCGCGGCACCGGCCAAGAAGGCCGCCCCCGCCAAGAAGGCGGCGGCACCGGCCAAGAAGGCCGCGCCGAAGAAGGCTTTCGATCAGAAGTTCCTCGAGGCGCAGAAGGTGCTGCTCGAGCAGGAGCGTGCGACCTACGAGCGCCAGGCGACGAACCTGCAGGCCGAGGCCGACGAGTTGGCGGCGCTGCGCGAGCCCGGTGACGTCCAGTTCGACGAGGAGTCGGGCGAGGGCGACACGCTGGCCGTCGAGCGTGAGCGTGACCTGGCGATGAGCGCCCAGGCCCGGGCGATGATCGACGAGATCGACGCCGCCCTCGGCCGCATGGCGGACGGCACCTACGGGATCTGCGAGGTCTCGGGCCAGCCGATTCCGAAGGAGCGGCTGAAGGCCATACCCTGGGCGCGTGAGCGCGTCGAGTACAAGGTCGGTGGCTTCGCCCGCCGCTGAGGGGCGCGCCGGGGCACGGCTCGTGCCCGTGCTGGTGGTGGCGGCGATCGTCCTCGCCCTTGATCAGCTGACCAAGTGGTGGGCGCTGGCGACCGTGTCGGACCGCACCATCGACGTGGTGTGGACGCTGCGCCTGCACGTCACCCACAACACCGGTGCGGCGTTCAGCCTCTTCGCCGGGAGCGGGATCGGTCCCCTCATCGCGCTCGTCGCCGTCGGCATCGTCGGCGTGCTGCTGTGGCAGGGGCGCTTCGTCACGTCGCGGGTGGGGACCGTGGCCCTGGGCATGGTGCTCGGCGGCGCGGTCGGCAACCTGATCGACCGGGTGTTCCGCGGCGACGGGGTGCTCGACGGTGCGGTCGTCGACTTCATCGACCTGCAGTGGTGGCCGGTGTTCAATGTCGCCGACGCCGCCGTGGTCGTCGGCAGCATCCTGCTCGTCGGCACGTTCGCCTTCGGCGGGGACGGCGGGGACGGCGAGGACGCCGAGACCGCCCCGGCCACGGCGCCGAGCGATCGACTCGATGCGGCGAGCGACGCGCCGGCGGGCACCGACGCGCCGGCCGAGTCGTGAACCGGGCGCCGCGCCGATGCTGAACGAGGTCATCCCCGACGCCCTCGGCGGCGAACGGATCGACCGCGTCGTGGCGTTGGCGACCGGTGCCAGCCGCAGCGCCGTCAGCGCCTGGATCGTCGAAGGCCGTGTGCAGCTCAACGGTGCGCCGGTGACCGGGCGCAGCGCGCGCGTCGAGCCCGGCGACGAGCTGGTCATCGACGCGCCGGCGGCGGTGGCGGCAGCCGAGCTCGAGCCGGAACCCGACGTCGACCTGACGCTCGTGCACGTGGACGACGACATCATCGTCATCGACAAGCCGCCCGGCCTGGTCGTGCACCCGGGCGCCGGGCACGCGACGGGAACGCTGGTGCACGGCCTGCTGGCGCGCTTCCCCGAGATCGCCGGCGTCGGACCCGACCCGAGCCGCCCCGGCATCGTGCACCGGCTCGATCGCGACACGTCGGGGTTGCTGGTGGTGGCGCGCACCCCGGCGGCCTACGAGACGCTGGTCGACGAGCTCCGCCACCGGGCCGTCGGTCGCCGGTACCAGGCGTTGGTCTGGGGCGTGCCCGAGCCCGCGTCCGGCGTGATCGACGGCGCCATCGGGCGGTCGCGGCGGTCACGGACCCGCATGGCGGTCACCGAGACGGGAAAGGAGGCGCGCACGCGCTACGCCGTCGTCGAGACCTTCCGCTCGCCGGTCACGGTCGCACTCGTCGGCTGCACGCTCGAGACCGGTCGCACGCACCAGATCCGCGTGCACCTCGACGCCATCGGCCACCCCGTGGTGGGGGACCGCACCTACGGCGGTCACCGGCAGTCGTTCGAGGTGCCGCGCGTCTTCCTCCACGCCGCGGAGCTCGAGCTCGAGCATCCCCACACCGGCGAGGCGTTGGTCCTGCGCTCGCCGCTGCCTCCCGACCTCGTCGCCGTCCTCGACCGGCTCTCCTGAGCCGTCGCCGTGCGCTCAGGCCCCGGGCCAGGGCGCCTCGCCGCGAGCCATGGAGACGATGTCGGCGAGCGTCGTGCGGTCGAGGTAGGCGCGCATGTGGTCCGACACGTCGGCCCAGATGCTCAGCAGCACGCATTGGCCCTCGTGGTCGCAGGCGCCGTCCTGGTGCGGCTCGCCGAAGTCGCCGACGCTGATCGGCCCGTCGACGGCCGAGACGATCTGGCTGAGGGTGATCTCCGCCGGCGGTCGGGCCAGGATGTAGCCGCCCCCGACGCCGCGCTTGGACCGGACGATGCCCGCCCCCTTGAGCGCCAGCAGGATCTGCTCGAGGTAGGGCTGGGGCAGCCCTGTGCGCTCGGCGATGTCACGCACCGAGGTCGGTCCCTCGACCTCGGCGTGCAAGGCCAAGGACAGCAGGGCTCGGCTGGCGTAGTCGCCTCGGGTGGAGACCTTCACGGTGGTGCATGGTACGCAGGTGCGCGCGGCGCGGGCGGCGTTGGGGCAACAATGGTGTGTCGAGGGGCGGAGCCGATAGCGTCGAGTCCCGGGTGTCGGGACCAGCTCGAGGCAACCGGGGAAGGACACGGTGAGCGACGACCCAGTAGCTCAGCACGGCGGAGCGGTGGCGGAGCCAGGTGACGCATGGTCGCTGTGCCCGCCCGACTACGCCGACGCGTGCGTGACGAACCTGGTGCCGGCGTTGCTGACGCCGGGGGAGCGCACCCCGTCGTGGCTCCCGGAGGCAGCGCTCGACGCCGACCGCATCGTGCTGCTGGTCATCGACGGGCTGGGCTGGCTCCAGCTCGAGGAGCGTCGCCACCTGGCACCCAACCTGTCGGCGCTCGCCGGCACCGCCATCACCACGGTGGCCCCGTCGACGACCGCCACGGCGCTGACCTCGATCGCCACCGGCCTGCCGCCCGGCGAGCACGGCGTCGTCGGGTACCGCATCGCCGTCGAGCGCGACGTGCTCAACGTGCTGCGGTGGGCGGTCGACGGTCGTGACGCTCGCGAGCGCATCCCGCCGCTGCAGTTCCAATTGCACGAGCCGTTCTGCGGTCAGCGCCCGCCGGCGGTGACGCGCGCCGAGTTCTCGTCGACTGCCTTCTCCGAAGCGCACCTCGAGGGCGTCCGGTTCCGCGGGTACCGCATGCCGTCGACCCTGTGCGCCGAGATCCAGCTCACCCAGCGTCAGAACGAGCCGTTCGTCTACGCCTACTACGACGGCATCGACAAGGTGGCGCACGAGTACGGCCTCGGCGAGCACTACGACGCCGAGCTGGCGTTCGTCGACCGGATGGTCGGCGACCTGCTGGCGTCGCTGCCGCGGGGCACGGCGCTCGTGATCACCGCCGACCACGGACAGGTCGACGTCGGCGACAACACGATCGAGCTGGCGCCCGAGGTCATGGCCAACTGCGCCATGCAGTCGGGCGAGGCCCGCTTCCGGTGGCTCCACGCCCGCGACGGCCGCGTCGACGAGCTGTTCGAGGCGACGCAGGCGCACCACAGCGACACCGGTTGGGTGCTGACCGTCGGCCAGACCATCGAGCAGGGGTGGTGGGGGCCCAAGGTCACCGACGCCGCCCGGTCGCGCCTGGGCGACGTCGCCCTGGTGGCGCGCGAGCCGGTGGCGTACCTCGACGCTGCCGACACCGGGCCCTTCGTGCTGGTGGGCCGGCACGGCTCGCTCACCCGCGCCGAGATGCTCGTGCCGGTGCTCGTCGGCATCTGCTGATCGCCCGTGGCAGGATGCGTGCCATGACCGACGACCCCACCATCGAACGCGGCGAGCTGCTGATCCCCGGCGGGGTGCCGGGAGCGCCCGATGGTCCGGGGGCCGGCGCCGAGGGCGAGGTGGAGCCCGCCGACGAGGACGTGGAGTCGATCTCCGAGCCGGCGAAGGTGATGCGCGTCGGCTCGATGATCAAGCAGCTGCTCGACGAGGTGCGGGCCACCGAGCTCGACGAGCCGTCGCGCGAGCGCCTCCGCCAGATCTACGACACCTCCATCGACGAGCTCGGCTCGGCGCTGTCGGACAACCTGCGCGAAGAGCTCGAGCGCCTGGCGTTCCCGTTCTCGGACGACGCCATCCCGTCCGAGGTGGAGCTGCGCATCGCGCAGGCGCAGCTGGTCGGGTGGCTCGAGGGGCTCTTCCACGGCATCCAGGCCACGCTGTTCGCCCAGCAGATGGCGGCGCGCCAGCAGCTCGAGCGCATGCGCGGCGAGCTGCCCCAGGGGCAGGCCGAGCGCCCCGGCACCTACCTGTGACCGATCCCGGGCTCGATCCGGCGCCGGCCCCCGAGGTCCGCGGCGACGGGACGGGCGCCGATGGCGGCCCACCGGCGTGGCGCTGGGCGTTCGTGGGCGCCATCGCCGGGTACCTCGTCGGCGTCGTCGTCGCCGTGCCCGTGGCGGCGCTGGTGTGGGGCGAGGCCACGACGACGCAGGAGCATCGCGTCGACCTCTGGGCGGTCGCCTTCTGGGGCGGGGTCCTCGGTGCAGCGGTCGGCGCCGCCGTGGGTGCCCTCCGGGCTCGCTCGACGGCGTCGGACGCCACGGATGCGGGCGGGTCGCCGGCTGGCTAGAGTGCCTGCCTGCGGAGAACCACACCGGTGTCATTTGTCCACATCTGGGGACAAGGGCTGTGGACAACGGGTGGACGACGGCTGACGAGCCGAGTCGTCCGAGGGACCCGACCCCCGGACCCGACCCCCTGACCGACCCCGGTGCGCTCCGCACCCGCACCCGCACCAGCCGACGGAGCCCACGGATGGCGGACTCGTTCACCCACCTCCACGTGCACACCGAGTTCTCGATGCTCGACGGCGCCGCGCGCGTCGGTGACGTGGTGGCGAAGGCAGCCGCGGACGGGCAGCCGGCGGTGGGGATCACCGATCACGGCAACATGTACGGCGTCTTGGACTTCTACCAGGCGTGCCGCAAGCACGAGGTCAACCCGATCATCGGCTGCGAGCTGTACCAGGCCTACGAGCACCGCACCGAGCGCCCGCAGCGTCGAGGCCGCATGGACGACTCGGGCGGCGACGCCGAGGGCGGGCGCAAGGCCTACTACCACCTGACCGCCCTGGCCGAGACGAACACCGGCTACAAGAACCTGATCCAGCTCGCCAGCCGGGCGTACCTCGAGGGCTACTACATGAAGCCCAAGGTCGACTGGGAGCTGCTCGAGGCGCATCACGAGGGGTTGATCGTCACCAGCGGGTGCCTCGGCGGGCACGTGCTGCAGACGTTGATGAACGTCGGCTACGACGCCGCGCTCGAGCGCGCCTCGCGCTTCCAGGACATCTTCGGGCGAGACAACTTCTTCATCGAGATCCAAGACCACGGCATCCCCGAGCAGAAGCGCACCAACCCCGACCTGGTGCGCATCGCCCGAGCCCTGCGGGCGCCGCTGCTGGCCACCAACGACAGCCACTACACCGACGTCACCGACCACGAGGCGCACGACGCGCTGCTGTGCGTGCAGACCGGGTCGGTCATGAGCGATCCCGACCGGTTCCGCTTCTCGGGCGACCAGCACTTCTTCAAGACCGCCGCCGAGATGCGTCGCCTGTTCGGCGAGCTGCCCGAGTCCTGCGACAACACGCTGTGGATCGCCGAGCGGTGCAACGTCGAGATCGACTTCGGCAAGCCCCTGCTGCCGAACTTCCCGCTGCCGGAGGGCTTCGCCGACGACGCCGCCTACCTCGAGCACCTCACCTTCGAGGGGGCGCGGGCGCGCTGGGGCGAGGCGCTGCCGGACGACGCGGTCGAACGCCTGGCCTACGAGCTGCGCGTCATCGCCGACATGGGCTTCAGCTCCTACTTCTTGATCGTGTGGGACCTGATCCGCCACGCCAAGGACTCCGGCATCCGCGTCGGCCCCGGGCGTGGCTCGGCAGCCGGATGCGCCGTGGCGTACTGCCTGCGCATCACCGACCTCGATCCCATCAAGTACGACCTGCTCTTCGAGCGGTTCCTGAACCCCAGCCGCATCTCGATGCCCGACATCGACATGGACTTCGACTCCCGCTACCGGGACGAGATGATCCGCTACGCCGCCGAGCGCTACGGCCGCGACCACGTCGCCCAGATCGTGACCTTCTCGACGATCAAGGCCCGTGCCGCCGTGCGCGACGCCGCCCGGGTGCTCGGCTACCCGTACGTCGTCGGCGACAAGGTGGCCAAGGCCATGCCGCCGCTGGTGATGGGGCGTGACACGCCCCTGTACGCCTGCCTCGAGGAGCACCCCAAGTACGAGGACGGCTTCAAGATGGCCGCCGAGCTGCGCCAGATGTACGCCGAGGACCCCGACGCCAAACGGGTCATCGACGTGGCGCGCGGCCTCGAGGGCCTGCGGCGCCAGGACGGCATCCACGCCGCCGCCGTGGTGATCACCAAGGACCCGCTCACCGAGTACCTGCC
>JAGQTE010000108.1 GCA_020439175.1 Acidimicrobiales bacterium
AGGGTCGGTCCACCACCGCTCGAGCGTCAGCCCGACGGCGGCGAGCTCGGCCTCGACGCCGGCCCGGCGGAACTTGGCGGAGATCTCGGTGCGCAGCTCCTGCCCGGCGGCGAACGCAACGGTCAGGTCGAGGGCGCCGATGTGCACCACCTGGTCGTCGCGGCTCACGAGGCGCATCTCGATCCACTCGTTGGCGGTGTCGAAGAACGCTCGATGGGCGAAGGCGTCGACGGCGAAGTCGGCGTCGAGCTCGCGGTTGACCACCGCCAGGACGTTGCGGTTGAACGCCGCCGTGACGCCGGCCGCATCGTCGTACGCGGCCTCGAGCCGCGCCACGTCCTTCACGAGGTCGGTGCCGAGCAGGACGGTGTCGCCGGGTTGCAGCGTGTCGGCCAGCTCGGCGAGGAAGTGCTTGCGCTCCGCCGGGGCGAAGTTGCCGATCGTCGAGCCGAGGAACGCCACCATGCGGGTGCCGGCGCGCGGCAGGTCCCCCAGGTGCCGCTCGAAGTCCCCGACGACGGCGTGCACGTCGAGGCCCGGGTAGCGCGCGGCGATGGCGTCGGCGGCGGCGACGACAGTCGCCTCGTTCACCTCGAACGGCACGAAGGTGCGCAGCTGCCCGGCAGCCCAGAAGGCGTCGAGCAGGGTGCGCGTCTTGTCGGACGTGCCCGAGCCGAGCTCGACGATCGTGTCGGCGCCGCTGACCTCGGCGATCGTGGCGGCCTCGGTCGTGAGGATCGTCCGTTCCGCCTCGGTCGGGTAGTACTCGGGCAGGCGGGTGATCTGGTCGAACAGGTCACAGCCGTGGTCGTCGTAGAACCACTTCGGCGGGAGCGTCTTCGGTGTGGCGGTCAGACCGGCGACGACGTCGTGGCGCAGCGCGGCAGCGATGTCGTCGGGTCCGAGCAGCACGTCGATGCGGGGGGTGCGGGGCGTTCGGGGTCCTTCGGTGGGGCTCACAGCGCCTCCTCGGCGATGCCGTCGACGGTGATGGTCACGAGCGTCTCGTCGGCCAGCTCGCGCCAGGCCGGGTCGTCGTCGGTGGGCTCGGAGGCGACGGTGGTGCCCGACCCGAGGGCACGCAGCCACAGGGTGTCCCCGGCGCGCACGCCGACCAGGCGGTCGCCGTCTGACGCCAGCACGCAGAACCGGCCGCCGGTGCGGGCGCGCACGTCGGCGATGGCGCCGCGCACCGCGCCGGCGAGGTCGGCGCCGGCGTCGAGCCGGTCGAGCGCCAGGGCGAACAGCACCTCGCTGTCGGCGGCGCCGAGCAGACCGGTCTCCCGTCGGGCGCTGAGCGCCCGGCGCAGGTCGGTGCCGACGCCGTCGCGGAAGCCGTCGATCACCCCGTTGTGCGCGAACAGGTAGGGGCCGTCGACGAACGGCGCCACGCCGGACTCCTCGCTGGGTGCCGGCGGGGTGGCGGAGCGGACCTCGGCGACGGCGAGCCGGGTGCACAGCTGCGCCGCCATCCCGCGAAACGACGTGTCGGACCACATCGGTCGCTCGGTGCGGTAGCGGGCCGGCGTCGGGGCCCCCTCGACGTACCACCCGACGCCCCACCCGTCGGCGTTGATCGTGCCGTGCTGTTGCCGGCGCGGCGCCCACGATTGCACCTCGAGCGCGTGCGCCTCGCCCGACAGCAGGTCGGCGAGGGAGCGCTCCACACCCAGATAGCCGAGCAGGCGGCACATCTAGGCGTCCCTCGCCACGCGCAGGCCGCAGAAGATCTGGCGGCGGATCGGGTAGTCCCAGTTGCGGAAGGCGCCGCGCACGGCGACGGGATCGGCGGCCCACGACCCGCCACGCAGCACCCGGTACTCGTCGCCGAAGAACACCTCGGAGTACTCGGCGTACGGGAACGTGACATAGCCGGGGTGCGGGGTGAACGTGCTCGCTGTCCACTCCCACACGTCGCCGATCAGGCCCCGCACGCCGAGCGGGCTGGCACCGGCGGGGAAGCTGCCGACGGCGGCCGGGCCGTCGTGGCGCTGGCCCAGGTTGGCGTGGGCGGCGGTGGGCGCATCGTCGCCCCACGGGTAGCAGCGGGCTCGGCCCTTGGCAGGGTCCCACCGTGCGGCGGCCTCCCATTCAAGCTCGGTCGGCAGGCGGGTGCCGCTCCAGCGGCAGAACGCGTCGGCCTCGTGGCAGCACACGTGCTGCACCGGCTCGTCGGCCAGGGCGTCGAGGTCGAGCCGCCGACCGAACCGCTCGACGCTCCAGGCGCCGGCGCCGGCGCGGCTCCAGAACTGCGGTGCCTCGAGCCCGGCCTCGCGCCGCCACGCCCAGCCGGCGTCGGTCCACAGGCGCTCGTCGTCGTAGCCGCCATCCTCGACGAAGGCGCGCCACTGCCGGTTGGTTACCGGGTCACGGCCGAGGGCGTACGGAGCCAGCTCGACGACGTGCGGCGGCCGTTCGTTGTCGTAGGCCCACCCCTCGTCGGTGCCGATGACGACGCGCCCGCCGTCGTGGCGGACGAGGTCGGCGGTGGCGTCGTCGGTGGGGGCCGCACCGGTGCCGGCGGTCGCCGCCGGGCGGGGCGCCGGCGTCGTCCCGGGCGGCGGCACGGCGTTCGGCCCCATCAGCTGCACGGTCGCCAGCAGCGTCTCGCAGTGCTGGTGCTCGTGCTGGGCGACCATGCCGTAGACGAACCCCTGGTGCAGGAGCCGGCCGCGCCGGTCGTCGGGCCCGGTCGGCGGCGTGTCGAGATCGACCGTGGCCAGCAGGTCGAGCACGGCGGCGCGCACCGACGCGTCGTAGGCGCGCGCCTCGTCGGGTCCGAGGATCGGCAGCGACGGCCGTTCCCAGCGTGGGTGCTCGAAGGCGTTGTAGAGGTCGTCGAGCGTCGGATCGACCGGCGCGCGACCGTCGAGCTCGCGCAGGAGCCACAGCTCCTCGTAGTTGCCGATGTGGGCCAGGTCCCACACCATCGGCGACATCAGCGGCGAGTGCTGGGCGCGCTGGTCGGCCTCGGTGTGCTGGTCGCAGATGGCCAGCGTCCGGGTGCGGGCCGTTTCGAGCACGGCGACGATGTCGCCGGCGGTGACGGGCGCCGGCTGGTCGAGCGGCGCGTCGACGGACCCCTGGGCCTGCGGCGGGCTCACGAGCGGGCGACCTCGGCGAGGACCTCGTCCATCGGCACGGGCGACTCGCGGCGGGGGAACAGCGTCCCGTCGGTGCGCCAGCGGTCGTGGGCGTCGTCGGCGGGGGAGCGTCCGGCGTCGACCCACCGGTGGCGGTAGACGTCGACGAGCTCGGAGGCCATCTCGCAGCCGTCGGCCATCAGCGCCGCGCTGGCCAGGGCGAACAGGTCCTTGGCGGTGCGCGCCAGGGCGGGATGGCCGAGGCCGAGCTGGGAGGCGTCGACCCACAGGTCGTCGCTGGTCGGCTCGGCGTCGGAGGGAGTGGCGGTGGCTCGTCGCACGTCGGCATCGAGGTCGGCGGTCATCACGAGCGTGGTGATGACGGCGGCGGCGACGTGCCAGAACGGGGTCGGTAGGGCGTCGATGGCGCGGATCTCGAACCAGCCGCGCGGTCGCACGGGCGGGAAGAGCGTGGTGAGGTGGTAGCGGAGGTCGTCGATGGTCGGGAAGCCGGCGGCGTGCCCGTCGGCCATCCACTCGCCGAAGGTCATCGGCTCGACGGCGGGCAGGTAGTCGTCGTCGGACGTGCGGATGAGCATGACCCGCGCCGCCAGGGCGTAGTCCGTCCACACCTCGGTCGGGTCGGCACCGGCCTCGATCGGCACCGGCATGGCGCGCGTCGGGTCGAGCTGCCACCACGTGCGCAGGCGGGCCGACTTCCATCCGCTGGGTGCGCCGTCGGCGAACGGGGAGTTGGCGAAGGCGGCCGCCATGGCGGGGCCGATGGCGTTGGCCACCTGCCAGCGGCGCGTCGCCTCGGCCTCGGTGTCGCCCAGGCCCACGTTGAGCTGGATCGACGCCGTGTTGGTCATCATGGTGCGACCGGCGCCGCCGATGGCGTCGAAGTAGGCCTCCATGGCGCGATAGCGCGGGGCCTGCGTGACCCGCCGGGGCGGGCGCACGGGGTCCTGGCCGAGGGCGTACAGCCCCACGCCGGTGGCGGCGCAGCTGCGATCGAGCACCAGCAGGTCGTGCGCCGCCGCCCGGCAGGCGTCGGTCAACGTGGGCATCGGCTGGGTGGAGATCTCGAGCTGCCCGCCGGGCTCGACGGTGAGCGCGCTGCCGGCCGGCAGCGGACCCACGGCGGTGCGCACCGCCTCGGCGCGCTCCCACGTGAGCCGCTGGTGGTCGCCAGCGGCGCCGCCGTCGTCGGTGAGCAGCTCGAGCTCGATGCCCACGCCGTTGCGGGCGCAGGCATCGCTGGCGGTGCCCGGGGCGCGGCCGAACTCGTGGTCGCGGATCGCCGCCGAAGCGATGCCGCGTGTCAGCGTCCGGTGGGGCGACGGCACGGAGCCACCCTAACGGTGAGGTCCGACAGCTGCTCGGGGAACCCCTCGGGAGATCCTGACGTGCCGCGCCAGGCGCTCGCCGGCTGGGCCCCGTGGATCCCGATGTCGGGACCAAAGTTGATATTGATGTTGTCAACTTTGCTGCTATGCTTATCCACAGGTTCCGGCACCCGCCTTCGCCGACACGGCATCGTGGAGCTCGGACGCCCCAATCGATCCCACCGCACTACCCCCACCGCACGTCGCCGCAGACCAGGAGACCCCATGCCCCTCGATCCGAACCGCTGGACGCTCAAGACCCAAGAGGCGTTCAACCAGGCCGTCGAGCTCGCCAAGGCCAACAGCAACCCGGAGGTCACGCCCGATCATCTGCTGCTGGCGCTGCTCGGTCAGGAGGAAGGCGTGGTCCTGCCCATCCTCCAGAAGGTCGGCAAGGCGCCGCTGTCGCTGCGCAACCAGGTGGCCGAGGCCATCGAGAAGCTGCCCAAGTCCTATGGCTCGGACACCCGGCTCGGGCGTGAGGTGAACGATCTGCTCGAGGCGGCCGACCGGTTCCGCCAGGACCTGCACGACGAGTACCTGTCGACCGAGCACCTGCTGCTGGCCCTCGCCGACCGCGTCGGTGCTTCGCACGAGGAGCTGCTCGCCGCCCTGCAGGACGTGCGCGGCAGCCACCGCGTCACCAGCCAGAACCCCGAGGAGCAGTACCAGGCGCTCGAGAAGTACGGCCGGGACCTCACCGAGGCGGCGCGGCGCGGCAAGATCGATCCGGTCATCGGGCGTGACGACGAGATCCGGCGCGTCATCCAGGTCCTGTCGCGTCGCACCAAGAACAACCCGGTGCTCATCGGCGAGCCGGGCGTCGGCAAGACGGCCATCGTCGAAGGCCTGGCCCGGCGCATCGTCGAGGGCGACGTGCCCGACGGGCTGCGCAACAAGCGGCTGATCGCGCTCGACCTCGGCTCGATGGTCGCCGGCGCCAAGTACCGCGGCGAGTTCGAGGAGCGGCTCAAGGCCGTCCTCAAGGAGATCACCGACGCCGAGGGCGAGGTCATCACCTTCGTCGACGAGATGCACACGATCGTGGGCGCCGGCAAGGCCGAGGGGTCCATGGACGCCGGCCAGATGATCAAGCCCATGCTCGCCCGCGGCGAGCTGCGGCTCATCGGCGAGCCGGGCGTGGGCAAGACCGCGATCGTGGAGGGCCTGGCCCAGGCCATTGCGGCC
>JAGQTE010000109.1 GCA_020439175.1 Acidimicrobiales bacterium
GTCGACGATGCGCACGGGGTCCAGCGGCAGGTACGCCGACCCGGGCCCGTCCGGCTCGGCGGGCGCATCTGTCGGCGATCCGGGTCCATCGCTACCGTCAGCGTCGGCGCCACCCTCGGAGGTGCCACCCGACGCGTCGGGCGACGACGGCGGCATGCCGACCGTCGAGCCGGCGCCGAGGTCGAACCACCCCGACACGTCGACGACGACGTCGACCGACCCGGCGTTGTTGAACAGCTCGACCGCACCGCCGTCGCCGAGACGCACCATCGCCAGGTTGGCGACCGTCTGCCCCGCCGGCACGTTCACGTTCGACGCCGTCGGCATCGGCGCTCCCGCCGGCCACACCGACAGGTGTGTCGCCGCGGATGGGCCCACTGCCGTCACGTTGAGCACGGCCGCAGCAGCACCCGACGCCGGGACACCGCCGAGGCCGGCAACCTGCACCATGCGCGACTCGCCGGGGCCGAGCCAAACCGCCGAGCCCCCGAGACCGCTGCGCGTGTCGACCAGCCGGGCCGGCACCAGCGGGTGGTAGCCGCCGGCGTCGCCGGGCAGCACCACGCCGATGGTGTTGGTCCAGGTGTTGGTGGCGATGGCGTCGTTGTCGTCGAACACGATCGACGCCTGGGCATCGATCGTGTCGCCGACCGGCGTCCCGGCGGTGGTGCGGGCGCGGTACTCGATGACGCCCTCCCCCTCGGGCGACGTGTCGTTCGGCGGCAGGAAGCCGGCCAACGGGTCGGTCGGCAGGTCGCCGGTGACCGGGTCGATGGTGGTGAACGTCCACGTCAGCGTGCGCGTGTCGACATCGAGGTCGCCGACGACGCGCACCGAGTACGGCGTGCCGTCGAGCGGCTCGGTCAGCTCGACCGCCCGGCGCCCGTCGGGCACGTCCAGGCGCACGGACCCGAAGCCGACGTCGCCCAGCTCCACCGAGTCGAGGTCCACGTCGGGGTCGAGCACCGTCGACACCACGACCTGCTGCGCCGGTGCCGACGCGTCCGGATCGTTCTCGAAGTGGATCGTGTAGCCGAGCGGCTGATCGGCGGTGATCGCTCGACCTGGCCCGGCGCCAGCAGGACCGTCGATGGCGTTCGGGTCGCGCGAGTTCAGGTACGTCGTCTGGCTCGACGAGTGGTCGTCGCCGTCGTCGTCGTGCCCGTCATCGTTGTCATCGGTCGGCGGCGGCGGTGCCGGCGGATCCGGCGGAGGCGGCTTGTCGCACGAGCCGTCCGCGCGCATCGGCTCACCGTTGGGGCATTTACAGCCGGCGGCGCGGACCTTGGTGAAGGCGTCCACGGCGTCGGCGTACCGGGCGAAGGCGTCCTCGTACTGGCCCTTCGTGGCCGTGAACCGATCGAGCACATCGCGCGCCGTCCCGAGGATCGTGTCGAGCTGGCCGACCAGGCCCTTCACGTCGTAGGCGATCGAGATGAACGCGCTCAACGGGCTCAGCGCGCCGACCGCCGTTCCCAGGCGTGTCGCACCGGCGGCGGTGATGGCCGCCCCGCGCGTCCCGATCTCATTCATCGTCTGCGTCACGCCGTTGAGCGCGGTGCCGATGGCGTCGAAGTTACCGTCGATCAGGTAGCCACCGACCGAGCCGACGATGCTCGACACGTCGACGACGGCGCCGGCGACGAAGACCCCGAAGTCGCCGACGGTTGCCGCCAGGCGCGGGCCGAGCTGCGGGAGCGCCGCCGCCATGCGGGCGCCGGCCAACTGCAGCTGCGGCACCGCCAGGTAGAGCTTGCCGAGGATGATCGTCGCCTGCGTGGCGGCGAGGCCGAGCTCGTTGAGCGTGCGCCAGTACAGCTGCTGATGCGTGTCGACCACGTTGGCGAACTGGTCGTCCTTGAGCTGCTCGATGTACTTCGCCCGCGCCCAGGCATCCTGGAGCTGCGGGCACCAATCGGGATCGAGCTCACCGAGTCGGGCCTCCAGGTGGCCGTCGTCGGCCGGCAGGCGCTCGGGCTCGCGGTTCGCCTCGTCGAGCCACGACTTCGCCAGCGCCAGCGGGTCGAGCTGGTCGAACGGGACGGCGTCCGGCGGGGCCACGGGGTCGGGGCCGGTCACGTCGCCCGGCCCGGCGTCGGCGGCCGAGACGTCGGTCGGACGCGGCGGGCCCGCCGGCGCCGGATCGGGCAGGCCGTTGGGGCCGGGGCCGAACACGACCGGCGACCCGAAGGCCATCGTCCGGGCACCGGCGAAGGCGATGCGGAGGTTGACCGGGACGTTCGGGGGCAAGACGTCGAAGACGTAGCCGCCGTCGGGCCCGGTGAACGCGGTGGCGATCGGCACGTCGTCGCCGTCGACCAACGTCACCTCGGCGAGCACCTGCGGCAGGCCGTTGCGGGTGACGTGGCCGGCGAGCGACGCCGTCGGAGCCACGAGCGCGTCGCTGCCCGACGGCGTCGGGTCGGTCGCCGGCGTCAGGTCGGCGAGCCGCAGCGCCTGAGCCCCCGGCGCGACGATCCACCCGTCGTGCAGGCCGTCGTCGAGGCCGTCGAGGTGCCACGCCCCGAAGGCGTCGGTCTGCGTGGCGACGACCCGTCCCGA
>JAGQTE010000110.1 GCA_020439175.1 Acidimicrobiales bacterium
TCCCGCCCCGATCGCCCCACCGGCGACCTCACCGCCGAGACGGTCTGCGCCGCGCTCGGCGCGCTCCTGCCGGAGGGCGCCATCGTCAGCGACGAGGGCAACACGTCGGGCCTGTGGGCGCCGATGTTCACCGCCGGCGCCCCGGCGCACGACTGGCTCTGCCTCACGGGCGGCGCCATCGGCCAGGGCCTGCCCGTCGCCACCGGTGCCGCCATCGCCTGCCCCGACCGTCCGGTCATCTGCCTCGAGTCCGACGGCAGCTCGCTCTACACGATCCAGTCGCTGTGGACGATGGCTCGCGAGGGGCTCGACGTCACGACCGTGCTGTTGAACAACCGGTCCTACGCTGTGCTGAACATGGAGCTCAACCGCGTCGGCGCCGAGGCCGGCGGGCCGAAGGCCAAGGAGATGCTCGACCTGCACCGGCCCGACATGGACTTCGTGTCGATCGCCACGGGGCTTGGGGTTCCCGCCACGCGCGCCACCACGGCGGAGGAGTTCACGACGCAGCTCGAGCGGGCGATCGCCACGCCCGGCCCGGCGCTGGTCGAGGCCATCGTCCCCGGGATGTGACCGCCGCTCAGACGCTGCGGGTGCGGTAGTCGTTGCCCTGCTTGGCGTTGCCGAACCACGACGACATGTCGATGAAGAAGCCGAGCAACACGATGAACCAGCCGAACCCGGACACGCCGCGGATCGGCTCGTAGGCGAAGGCGTAGAACACCGTCGTGTAGGGCAGCAGCAAGAAGCCCAGGAATCCCAGGATGAACGACGAGAAGGCGACGCTCAGCCGATCCGAGAAGACCCAGAGCAAGAAGATGACGAAGCGCGGGGCCACCGTGGCCAGCAGTGCCAGGATGCATCCCATGGTTGACTCCTCCTGTCGTGCCCAGCGCCGAGGGGCCACACCCGAGGGGCGACGTTGAGCTCGCCCGACCGTACCAGCGACCGCCGCGGAGACCACCGATGACCACCATCCCCACGCCCGAGCCTGCCGCCCACCCGGCGCTGACCGACCTGGCCGCCAGCTTCGGCCGTCGGGTCGAGCGCGTCGGCGACCGGGTGCTCGTCGCCATCGGCTACGGCCTCGCCAACACCGTCGTGATCATCGGCGACGGCGGGCTCGTCGTCGTCGACACCATGGAGGGCGTCCAGGCGGCGTCCGAGGCGCGCGACGCCATCCGCGAGCACACCGACCTGCCGGTGCGCGGCGTCATCTACACCCACGGCCACCCCGACCACGTCTGGGGCACCCGGGCCTGGGTCTCCCCGGAGGACGAGCCGGGCGTCGAGATCGTCGCCCACGAGACGGTGCCGTACTACGTCAACGAGTTCGCCAACATCCTCGCCCCCCGCTACACGCTCGGCGCCATGCACATGTACGGGTCGCTGCTGCCCGACGGCCCCGAGGGGTTCATCGTCAACGGCATCGGCCAGCGGGTGCGCGCCGGGGCGGACCGGGGCTTCATCCCGCCGACCACCACCTTCCGCGACGAGCAGGAGCTGACCATCGCCGGCGTGCGGCTCCAGGTGCAGTTCACGCCGGGCGAGTCCCCCGACGAGATCCTGGTGTGGTTGCCCGATGACGGCATCGTGCTGAGCGCCGACACCGTCTACCGGTCGTTCCCGAACGTGTACACGATCCGCGGGGCCCGCTACCGCGACCCGCGCGACTGGTACTCGAGCGTCGACCGCATCCGGGCGCTGGGCGCCGAGCACCTCGTGCCGTGCCACGGGGCGCCGGTGTCGGGCGCCGCCGAGGTCGACGCCGTGCTCACCACCTACCGCGACGGCATCCAGTACGTCTTCGACCAGACGATCCGCGGCATGAACGCCGGACGCACGCCGGACGAGCTCGCCGCCACCGTGCGGCTGCCCGAGCATCTGGCGTCGAGCCCGTGGCTCGCCGAGCTCTACGGCAAGGTCGAGATCTGCGTCCGCAACATCTACGCCGGGCTGTACGGCTGGTTCAGCGGCGACGGCGCCGACCTTCTGCCGCCACCGCCGGGCGAGGAGGCGGCCGAGGTCGTCGCCCTGGCCGGCGGTCCCGACGCCGCCGCCGCAGCGCTGCGCGACGCCGTCGCCGACGGGCGCATGGCGTGGGCGGCGAAGCTGGCATCGTGGCTCCTGCGGGCCGAGCCGGCCATCGACGAGGCGCTCGCCGAGGAGGTCAAGCGGCTGAAGGCGACGGCGCTGCGGTCGATGGCGTACGCCACCATCAACGCCAACGCCCGCAACTGGTGGCTCACCGAGGCCGCCGTGCTCGACGGGACGATCGCCATGGATCTCCCGGCGATCGCCGGCTTCGTCGCCCGGTCCAACGCCGCCGAGCTGCTGCACGGCGTGCCCGAGCGCGACACCGTCGAGGCGCTGAGCCTGCGCCTCGATCCCGAGCGCAGCGCCGACACCACCGTGCGGGTCGGGCTGGCCCTGGTCGACGCCACGCCGTGCACCCTGGCGATCCGCCGCGGCGTGTGCGCCATCGAGGACGGCATCGACGGCTGCGACCTCACCGTGACGTTGCGGCGCGACGACCTGATCGCCCTGGTCACCGGGGCGCTGTCGTGGCACGACGCGCTGGCGATGGACGAGGTGGCCCTCGATGGCGACCGCGACCGCCTGCTGGCCACGGTGGCGCTGTTCGACGGCTGGGAAGCACCCGAAGGGTGAGTGCGCCGAGCGGGCTCGACGCCGTGGTCGTCGGCGCCGGCGACCGGGGCTACGACGCCTACGCCACCTGGTACCTCGACCATCCCGACCGGGGACGCGTGGTGGCGGTCGCCGATCCCGACCCGGGCCGACGCTCCCGGTTCGCCGAGCGCTACAACCTGCCCGCCAACCGCTGCTTCGCCTCGGACGCCGAGCTGTTCACCCAGCCCCAGCTGGCGCCGCTGGCCCTGGTGATGACCGGCGACACGTACCACGTCACCCCGACGGTGCGGGCCCTCGAGGCGGGCTACGACGTGCTCCTCGAGAAGCCGGTGGCGCTCGACGTCGCCGGGTGCGCCGCGCTGCTCGATGCCGCCGAGCGCACCGGCAACGTCGTCGCCGTGTGCCACGTGTACCGGTTCGCCCACGTCTTCGCCGCGCTGCACGAGGTGGTGCGTTCGGGCGCTCTCGGCGAGATCGTCAGCATCCAGCTGTCGGAGAACGTGGCGTTCTGGCACTACGCCCACAGCTACGTGCGGGGCCACACCCGGTCGTCGGCCGTGCCGTGGTTGCTCCAGAAGTCCTGCCACGACCTCGACCTGCTGTGCTGGCTGGCCGGCTCGCTGCCCGAGCGGGTGACGTCGCTCGTCCGCCCGACCGAGCTGTGCGAGGCGAACGCCCCGGCAGGGGCGCCCGAGCACTGCAGCGAGGGGTGCCCGCACGCCGAGACGTGCCCGTACGACGCCGTGGCGATCTACCAGGACCTGCGGCCGCTGCTCGGCGACCTGGCGCTGCACCGCCGCCCGTACGGCGTCGGCCCGGCGGCCGGTGCGCTGCGCCGCACGCGCACGTCGCTGCGCAAGGTGCCCGTGCGCGGGCTCCAGGCCCGCCTCGACTGGTGGCGCTGGCCGGTGTCGGCCGTCACTGACGACCACACGCCGGGCGGGCTGGCCGAGGCGCTGGCCACCACCCGCTGGGGCCGCTGCGCCTGGAAGGTCGGCGACAACGACCAACCGTCGGCGCAGACCGTCGACGTGGCCTTCGCCAACGGCGTGCTGGCGTCGTTCACGCTGCAGTCCACGTCGTACCGGTCGATGCGCGAGTTCCGCA
>JAGQTE010000111.1 GCA_020439175.1 Acidimicrobiales bacterium
ACCCGCATCGACACGTCGACCGGCGTCACGACGACCTCGGCTCGTGTCGGGTTCGGTCTCACCGCCGTCGCCCAACACGACGGTCGTCTCTGGGTCGCGGCCACGCTCGACCGCCAGGTCGTGCCGCTCGACGCCACCACCCTGCTGCCGGCCGGACCGGCCGTCGACGTCGACGCCGGGGCCACCGCCCTCGTGGCGACCGACGACGGCATCTGGGTCACCGCCAGCAGCGCCGGCACCGTCACGCGCATCGATCCGACGACCGGCGTGGCCGACGCCCCGGTGATCGTCGACGCCCTCACCGGTCCGGGCGCCGGGCCGTCGGCTGTCGCCGCCTCGTCGGGAGCGCTGTGGGTGGCCAACAGCCACGACCGCACCGTGGTGCGCGTCGACCCGACCGACGGCACCGTGGCGCCACCGCAGTTCTTCGCCCGGGCGGTGTCCCCGTCCCTGGCCATGGGCACGGTGCTGGCCGACACCGGCACCGTGTGGGTCAGCGACCCCGTCGCCGGGACGGTGACCCGCCTCTGACGTACCGCCGAGGCAGCGGTGGAGCGCCGGTGACGCGCCGATGCCGGACAGACGGCGCGTAGGGTCGCGCCGTGACCGGGACCACCGTCGCCGTCCTCGCCCTGTTGGTGTTCGCCTGGGCCGTGCTGTCGGGGCCCCTGGCGCGGCGCAACGTGACGGCGCCGCTGCTGTTCACCGCCTGCGGCTTCCTGCTCAGCAACGCCGACTGGGGTCCACTGGCGGTCGACGTCGACACGGCCGTCGTCCACACCATCGCCGAGGTGACCCTGGCCCTCGTCCTGTTCGCCGACGCCTCGCGCATCAACCTCACGCGGCTGCGCCACGACGCCGGGCTCCCGCTGCGCCTGCTGCTGATCGGGCTGCCCCTGACCGTGCTCGCTGGAGCGGCGCTGGCGGGGTCGCTGCTGGCCGGGCTGCCGACCGGGCTTGCCCTCTTCGTCGGCGCGGCCCTGGCACCGACCGACGCCGCCCTGAGCGTGCAAGTCATCAACGACAAGCGGGTGCCGCTGCGCATCCGCCGGTCGCTCAACGTCGAGAGCGGGCTCAACGACGGCATCGTCACGCCCATCGTGACGATCGCCCTGGCCATCGCCGTCGGTGAGCTCGGCGGCATCGGCGACGCCTCCGTGCTCGACGCCGTGCGGGAGCTGGCGGGCGGCGTCGGCATCGGCGTGCTCCTCGGCTGGGGTGGCGGCTGGGCCATCGAGGCGTCGGGCCGTCGCGGTTGGATCGGCCGGGACAACCGGCAGCTCGCCGGCCTCGCCATCGCGTTGTGCGCCTTCGCCACAGCGCTGGCGACCGGATCGAACGGCTTCATCGCCGCCTTCGTCGCCGGCATCGGGTTCGGCGCCACCCCGGCCGTGCAGGTCCCCGACAGCGACGAGTCCGGCGACGAGCTGCCCGAGCTCAGCGGCGAGCTGCTGGCGCTGGTGGTGTGGTACCTGTTCGGCGCGGCGTTGGTACCGCTGGCGCTGGACCATCTGACATGGCAGGTGATCGCCTACGCCGCCGCCAGCCTGACGGTCCTGCGGATGGTGCCCGTGGCCCTGGCGTTGCTCGGCACGGGCCTCGACCGACGCAGCGTGGCGTTCATCGCCTGGTTCGGGCCGAGAGGCCTGGCGTCGGTGGTGTTCGCCGTGCTCGCCATCGAGGAGCTGGGCGACTCGGCCGTCGCCGCCGACCTCGCCGTCGGCGCCGTCACGCTCACCGTGTTGGCGAGCGTGATCCTGCACGGCGTCACCGCCGGCCCGGCGGCGAGGAGCTACGGCGATGCCGGCGACGCCACCGCCACCGACGGCGCGGCACCACGGTCGCGTGCGGGGCTCATCAGCGGTCGGCACCATCGGCGGCGCTGACCGACGCCAGCCACGCCGCCACGGCTCGCCGGGACCGCAGGCGTACGACACGCAGGTGCGGCGGGTCGGGCGCCGCCTCCTGCGCCGCGGCCCGACGGCGGTGCAGCCGATGCCGGGTGAGCGACCACAGCACGACGTTCTCGGCGGGTGTGATCTTCGCCAGCGAGCCCCACTGCTCCCGGTTGCCGTTCCACAGCTCCTCACCGGTCCGCATCCGACGCACGGTGCGGCGCGTGACCTGGACCATGACCACCGGCAGGCGCAGGTCGAGATAGACGAGCGTGTCGGCGGCGTCCAGCACCAGGTCCCGCACCGCCGAGTAGTTGCCGTCGATCACCCACCCGTCGGCGGCGCAGCACGCCGTCACCTCGGCCCGGAAGGTGTCCCGGTCGATCGGCTGCCACCCCGGCAGGTGGTGGATGGCGTCGAGCTCGATGTGGGGCACGTCGAGTACCCCCGCCAGCTGCCGCGCCAGGGTCGACTTCCCCGAGCCGGAGTTCCCCTGGACCGCCACCCGTCGCACCCGAAGATCCTCGCACCGACACCCCCGGCGCCGTCGAGCGCGCACTACCTTCTGCGCCGATGCGCCGACCTCCGCTCGTCTCGATGCGCCTCCACGGCGCCGGTCACCACGGGCGCATCGTCGCTGCCACCGTCGAGGCCGCCGCCGCCGACCTGGGGCTGACCACCCCGCAGGCGGCGCAGCTGGCCACCGCCGCCGGGGCCGTCGCCCGGGCTGTGCACCTGCGCGGCTTCGCCGACCCGGCCGACGCCGCGCTGCACGTCACGGTGGGACGCCACGGCCACCGGGTGGTGGTGCACGTGGACGACACCGGGCTGCCGTTCGACTGGCGCGACGCCGAGGACCTCGACGGCGCCGTGCTCCAGCGGGCGGTGACGGACGGCTGGGTCGACGAGATCCACCACCGCTGGCGAGGCCGCGACGGCAACCGGACGGTGCTCGCCCGGCACCTCGATCCCGGCCGGGACCTCCGCCTCGACCCGCCGGCGACGACGTCGGAACCGCCAGAGCCGGCCGACCAGCCCTCCATCGCCGACCTCGACGACGTCGCCGACACGCGCCTGGCGACGCCCGACGATGCCGACGGCATCTGCCGGCTGACGTGGCGCACCTACGAGGCGACCTACCAGCACGACGAGTACTACCAACCCGACCGGCTGGCCGCCATGCTCGCCGACGGCACCCAGGTGTCGTTCGTGACGCCCACGACCGACGGCGAGATCATCGGGCACAGCGCCATCCTCGTCACCGAGCCCGACGCCGTCGTCGTCGAGGCCGGCCGGGCCATGGTCGACCCCCGCTACCGCGGGCACCACCTGATGTCGCGCCCGAGCGAGCTGCGCAAGACGTGGTTCGCCGAGCACGGCATCCTGGCGCTGGCCGGCGCCGCCGTCACCGCCCACACCCGCAGCCAGCGCGACGCCCCGGTGTGCTCGGTGCTGCTGGGCTTCCTCCCCCCGATCGAGTTCGCCGGCATCGACGGCACGGCGTCGACGGTGCGCGAGGCGGTCGTCGGCGGGTTCATCCCGATGGCACCGATCCCGCCGCAGGAGGTCGTCCTGCCCGAGCGCGACGCCGAGGTGGTGCGCGGCATCTACGCCGACGTGCACCTCGACCGGACCGAGCGGCCCCCGGCCGACCCCGCCTCCGGGACCCTGTCGCAGCTCGACGTGTCGGTGCGTGCCGACCTGGGCCACGCCGTCGTCACCGCCCACGCCATCGGCGTCGACCTCCCCGACGAGCTCGCCCGCCGCGTCGACGCCATCCGTGCCGCCGACATCGCCGTCACCTACCTCGACCTCCCGATGGACGACCCCGCGGTGAGCTGGGCCGCCGACCGCGCCGCCGAGGCGGGGTG
The DNA here is from genome assembly GCA_020439175.1 of Acidimicrobiales bacterium. Classification (GTDB taxonomy): domain Bacteria; phylum Actinomycetota; class Acidimicrobiia; order Acidimicrobiales; family Acidimicrobilacustridaceae; genus JAGQTE01. The sequence goes on from JAGQTE010000111.1 coordinate 3,767, forward strand.
GATCTTCGCCGGCGTCCTGCCGCTCGAGCACCACGGCGTGGACGTCGTGCGGTACCAGCACCTCGGCGACCTCGCCGTCGACCCCGACGCCATCCACCTGCGCGCCGACCAAGCACGGGCGTTGCTCGCCTACGTGCTCGCCCAACGAGGAGCCACGCCATGACGACCGACCACGGCACCGGACCGCTCGTGCGGCGCGGCCCGCTCAACGGCGTGCTGGTGCTCGACCTCACGCACGCGCTGTCCGGTCCGTACTGCACGATGCTGCTCGCCGAGATGGGGGCGCGCGTCATCAAGGTCGAGCAACCGCCCGCCGGCGACGTCGGCCGCTACTACCCGCCCGAGGTCGACGGGCAGACCGAGTTCTTCAACGCCGTCAACCACGGCAAGGAGAGCCTGCTGGCCGACCTCGCCGACCCCGGCGATCAGCCGCTGGTACGAGCCATCGCCGAGCGGGCCGACGTGCTGGTCGAGAACTTCCGCCCCGGCACCCTCGACGCCTGGGGCTTCGGGTGGGACGAGCTGCACGCCCGCAACCCCAAGCTCGTGTACGCCTCGATCTCCGGCTACGGCCAGACGGGACCCGAAGCGTGGGAGGGCGCCTACGACGTCGTCATCCAAGCCGAGTCCGGACTCATGAGCGTCACCGGGTTCCCCGACGGCCCGCCGGTGCTCACCGGCACCTCGATCGCCGACTACCTCGCCGGCCTCAACGCCTTCGGCGCCATCAGCGCCGCGCTGGTGCAGAGCCGCGCCACCGGCGAGGGCAGCCGCGTCGACATCGCCATGTTCGACGCCCTGCTCGGCATCCTGGGCGCCCACGTCTTCGGTTACCTGGCCGCAGGCATCGAGCCCCAGCGCGCCGGCAACCTGAACCCGCTGGCCACCCCGTTCGAGATCTACGAGGTCGACGACGGCGCCGTCGCCATCTGCGCGCCCACCGACTCCGGGTTCGCCGCCTTCGTCGAGCTGCTCGGGCGGCCGGAGCTGGCGAGCGACGAGCGCTTCGCCGGCGTAGCGCCACGCCTCGCCAACCGCGACGCCCTGCGCGCCGAGCTCGAGTCGGCGCTCGCCGGACGCACCCGCGACGCCGTGGTCGAGCTGCTGCAGCGCGGCGGCGTCCCCGCCGGCAGCGTCCGGTCCGTGCCCGAGGCTCTGGAGTCGGCGCAGGCCAACGCCCGGCGGATGGTGCTCGACGTCGAGGGCACCCGCCTGCGCATCCCCGGCCACCCGCTGCACCTCAGCAGCGTCGATGACGACCCGACCCGTACACGCGCCGCGGGCCTCGGTGCCCACACCGAGGCCCTGCGCGCGGAATTCGGATTCGGCTGACGGTGCGCCTCAGCGCATGAGGCCGGCTCAGCCCAGGATCTTGGCCTTCTGCGCCGCGAACTCCTCGTCGGTGAGGATGCCCTGATCCCGCAGCTCGGCCAGCTCCTTGAGCTGAGCGACCATGTCGGGCTGGGCGGCCGCCGGCGGCGGGGGCGGCGGGGCCTGCTGGCCGGCCGCCTGCTCCATGCCGGAGTAGTACCCCTCGGCACGGTTGGCGGCGATCTGCTGATCGCGGTCCGCATACTTCTCGGCCTGCCGCCGCTGCACCCTGCCGCTCACGGCGGTGGCGGTGCCGGCGATGACGGCGGTGCGGGCGACCCCTCGGATCAATCCAGGCATGGTGGTTCCTTCCTCAGCTCTCGAGCTCGTCGAGGACCTCGGCCAACACGTCGGCCGGGATCCGGGCGCTGGCGATGACCTGCGCGTCGGCCTTGCGGGCGGCGGCGACGAACGGCCGGGCCCACGTGTTCTCGTACACGAGCAGCGCCGCCGCCGTGCCGGGCAGCATGGCGTTGCCCGCCTCGGCGATGTCGCTGTCGCCGATCAGCCCGGAGCCGGCACCCTCGAAGGCGGCGAAGCTGCCGAGGCCGTCCTGGGTGGCGTCGCTCAGGGCGATGCCGCGGACCGAGCCGTCGTCGTCCTTGACGATGACGAGCAGGTCGTAGATCTGCACGATGCCGCCTTCGACCAGGTCGAGCAGCGCGTCGGCCGCCTCGCCGGTCATCTTGTCCGGATCGAACTCCAGCAGCAGGAAATCGATGGGGCCGTGGACATCGGCCTCGTCGGTGGTGGACATCGGCGCTCCTCGCGGCGATCGGGATTTTGTACGGGCGCTGACAATACGACCGGCCCCTCAGTTCGGCAAGGCCCTCCGGGAGGTGGGATCCGGAGGGGTCGGATACGGCGTCGCACCGGTGCGACGGTGCTGGCGGACGAGGTCGGCGCGCGCCGCCTCGAGCCCCGCGTCGTCGAGCTCGGCGCCGGCGCGCAGGTACGGCTCGAACAGGCGCCAGCCGAGCGCCGAGGCCAGGATCTGCGCCGCCCGCAGGCGCGCCGCTGCGGCATCGAGGCCGTAGTGCTCGACGATCTGATCGGCCAGCACCCCGACCGGGTTGGCGGCCGCGCCGCGCGCCTCGAGGTGCGGGTTCCCGGTCACCGCCAGGTAGCTGAGCACCACCGTGAACCGCCGCGCCGTGGCGTCCCGGCCGAAGCCGTGCGCCTCCAACGGCTGGGCCTCCAGGTCGGCGACCACCTGGGCGGCGAGGTCGTCGAACACCGCCACGATCAGCTCGTGGCGCGTGCCGACGTAGCGCGCGATCAACGCCAGCTGCACGTCCGCTGCCGCCGCGATGTCCCGCAACGAGGTGGCCTGCACGCCGTGGTGGCCGAACAGCTCGGCGGCGGCGTCGAGCACGGCGCGGCGCACGGCGTCGGGGCCGACCGGTGCCCCGGCGGGTCGGCGGGGGCCGGGGTGGCTCACGTCGACTCCTCGACGTCGATGGCCCGCAGCGCCGCCTCGATCGACGGGTAGAAGTGGTCGCGGTCGAGGGTCTCGAACAGGCCGTAGCGCAGCACCAGGTCCTGGAGGCGGCGACGCAGCTCGACGAACGCCAGATGGATGCCCTCGTCGTTGAGCTCGCGATCGAGCTGTTCGAGCAGGCCGGCCGCCGTGACGTCGATGTCGGTGATCGCCTCGCACTGCACGACGATCCACCGTGGGGAGCGGGTGCGGGCCAGCGTCCGGATCTGGTCGCGGAAGGCGCCGGCGTTGGCGAAGAACAGCGCCGCCTCCCAGCGGTAGACGACGATGCCGTCGCGCTCGACGGCGCCGTCGTTGGTGGCGACGTCGTGCCAGCCGCCGAGCTCGTCGACGTGGCCGAGCACGGCGCCGTGCGGCCACCAGCTGCGGCGGAAGAACAGCAGCACCGCCAGCAGGATCGCCAGCACGATGCCCTGCAGCACGCCGAGCAGGATCACGCCGATCGCCGCCACCATCGACAGCACGAAGGCGCTGCGGCGGACCTGCAGGTACCGGCGCAGCGAGGCCAGGTCGAGCAATGACAGGGCGGCGGCGATCACGACCGCCGCCAGCGCCGACTGCGGCAGCGGGGCCAGCAGGCCGTTGAGGAACAGCAGCATCGCCAGCACGACGGCGGCGCCGATCAACCCGGTCAGCTGCGACTTGGCGCCCGACTGCTCGGCGACGGCCGTGCGCGAGCTGCTCGTCGAGATGGCGAAGCCGCCGAAGCAGCCGGCGAAGATGTTCGAGGCGCCGATGCCCACCATCTCCTGGTTGGGCTTGACCTCGTCGCCCCGGCGCGCCGCGAACGCCGACGACGTGGCGATGGTGTCGGTGATCGAGACGAGCGTGATGCCGATCGAGGCCACGAACAGGGGGATGACGTCGGCCACCTGGGTGAAGGGCACCGACGGCGCCGGCACGCCTGCGGGCAGGACGCCGACCGTCTTGACCCCGTCGTCGGCGAGGCCCAGCACGGCCGACACGACCGTCGCCCCGACGACCGCCACCAGCACCGCCGGGACCTTGGTCGTCAACCGGGGCATCACGACGAGGATCGCCAGGGCGACGATGCCGATGGCGGCGGCCTCGGTCACCCGTTCGTCGAAGTGCTCGACGAACTGCGTGAGGTCGTCCCAGAAGGTGTCGGCGTCGACGGAGAAGCCGAACAGCTTCGGCAGCTGTCCCACGATGATGGTGATGGCCAGGCCGTTCATGTAGCCGACCTGCACCTCGCTCGAGAGGAGGTCGGCGATGAAGCCCAGCTTGCCGAGGCCCATGCCGATCTCGACGAGGCCGACGATGACGGCGAGCATCCCGGCGAGCACGATGGCTGAGGTCGGGTCGTCGACGACGATCAGCGGTGTGATGGCGGCGAAGATCAGCGGCGACACCGACGAGTCCGGACCCAGCACGAGCACCCGCGACGGTCCGAAGATGGCGTAGCCGACGAGGCAGGCGACGGTCGTGTACAGCCCGGTCACCGACGGCAGCCCGGCGAGCTCGGCGTACGCCATGCCCTGGGGGATCAAGATGGCGGCGAGGACCAGACCGGCGACGAGGTCGCTGCGCAGCCAACGCTTCTCGTAGGTCCGGGCGGCGGCGAGGCCCGGGACGACGTCGGCGACCTTCATCGGGCGCGGAAGCTGACGGGCATGTGGCGGATGCCGGTGTGCTTGTTCGAGCGCACCCACTCGACGTCGCCGGCGAGCGCCAGGTCGTCGAGGCGGTCGAGCACCTCGTCGAGCACCACCGCGATCTCGATGCGGGCCAGACGGGCGCCGAGGCAGAAGTGGGTGCCGTGGCCGAAGGCCAGGTGCGGGTTCGGGTCGCGGCGGATGTCGAAGGCGAAGGGGTCGACGAACACGGCGTCGTCACGGTTGGCCGAGGCCCACCACAGCGTCACCTTCTCCCCGGCGGCGATGCGCTGGTCGCCGACGACCACGTCGCGCGTGGCGGTGCGGCGGTTGTAGGGGTCCGGTGTCGTCCAACGCAGGATCTCCTCGACGGCGCCGTCGAGCAGGGACCGGTCGGCACGCAGCGCCGCCAACTGATCGGGGTGCTGGAGCAGCGCCAGCACGCCGCCGGCGATGGCGTTGCGGGTCGTCTCGGATCCGGCGCCTACGAGCAGCGAGAAGAACAGCTGCTGCTCGAGGTCGCCCAGCGGCTCGCCGTCGATCGTCCCGGTCGCCAGGATCGACACGATGTCGTCGCCGGGGTCGGCTCGCTTGGCGGCGAGCAGCCGCGTCCCGTAGTCGAACAGCGCCGCCTGCGCCTCCACCATCTTCGGGCTCGCCTCACCGAGCTCGCGGTCGTCGTAGTCCAAGAAGGCGTTGGCCCAGGCGAAGAGCTGGTGGCGGTCCTCCTGCGGGATGCCCATCAGCCAGGCGATGGCCTGCAGCGGCAGCTCCGCCGCCACGTCGACGAGCAGGTCGCAGCCGCCGGCAGGGACGACGGCGTCGAGGATGGCGGCGGTGCGCGCCCGCAGATCGTCGGTGAGCTCGCGCATCCGCCGCGGCGCCACCGACGGCATGACCAGCTTGCG
>JAGQTE010000112.1 GCA_020439175.1 Acidimicrobiales bacterium
AAGCCGCCGCTGGTCCCGGTCGTCTGGGTGGCCACCACGCTGACCAGCACGGCGGTGGCGCCGGCGGGCACGCCCGAGCTGTTGGCCTTGAGGTCGCAGGTGCGGGCGGTGTTCGGTGCCAGCGGTGCCTTCGGCCCGACGGCGTTGGTCAGCGGCGGGGCGATGGCGTCGTTGTTCGCCAACTGGAGGTGCACGGCGTTGACGGCGGGCACGGATTCGATGGCGATCGTGCCTCCCGCGCTGGTGGCCGAAGTCGGTCGGTCGATCCCGGTCGACTCGGGCCGGTTCGGGTCGGGTCGAAGCGGCGCCGGGCGCTGTGTACCGTCTGCGCGTGCGCAACCCTCATGCCGGCCAGCCGTTCACCGCCGCCGAGTGCTCCGACGACGAGCTGGCGGCGATGCTCGAGGACCTGTCGGTCCCGGCGCTGCTCCTGTCGTGCGTCCACATGAGCGAGCCGGCCGACCGCGACGCCATCCTGTCGGGCCCGCTGCGGCCCGCCGGGTCCTTCCTCAACGAGTACCAGGGGTTCATGGACCCGGCGGACCTGGCGGCGGCGCGTGCGCTGGCCCTCGACGTCGTGCGGGCCTGGCGCGACCGGGGCTGCCCCGAGCCCGAGCCGTTGGCACCGGGCCAGCTCGAGGCGATGATGCGCTTCGCCGTGGCGGCCGACGTCGACCCCGACTACGTCCCGATGATGGCCGAGGAGCTCGGCCTCGACGGTGTCGACGCCCGCGCCACCGGTCCGGTCGCCGGCGCCGAGGAGCACCCGGTCGTCGTCATCGGCGCCGGCATGTCGGGGCTGCTCGCCGCCATCCGTCTCGGCCAGGCCGGGTTCCCGTACGTCGTGGTGGAGAAGAACGACGGGCCCGGCGGCACCTGGTATGAGAACACCTACCCGGGCGCGCGCGTCGACGTCGGCAGCCACTTCTACTGCTACAGCTTCGAGCCGTCGGACCACTGGAGCGAGTACTTCGCCCGGCAACCCGAGCTCGCCGCCTACTTCGCCCAGGTGATGGACGACTACGGGGTGACCGAGCACGTGCGTTTCGGCGTCGAGGTCACCGAGGCGGTCTGGGACGACGCCGCCGCCGTGTGGCGCGTGCACCTCGACGACGGCGACGAGCTCGTCGCCCGGTCGGTCGTCTGCGCCGTGGGCCAGCTCAACCGCCCGTACGTGCCCGACCTGCCGGGTCACTTCGACGGCCCGGCGTTCCACACGGCGCGCTGGGACCACGACGTCGACCTGCACGACCGCGACGTCGTGATGGTCGGCGCCGGCGCCACCGGGTTCCAGGTGGCGCCCGCCATCGCCGACGACGTGCGCTCGCTCACGATCATCCAGCGCAGCGCCCAGTGGATGTTCCCCAACCCCGGCTACCACGACGCCGTCGGCCCGGGCGTGTCGTGGGCGATCCGGCACCTGCCCTTCTACGGTCGCTGGTTCCGGTTCCTGATCTACTTCCCGGGCTGTGACGCCGGCCTGCTGGCGGCCAAGGTCGATCCCGACTGGCCCGATCAGGAGCACTCGGTCAGCGAGGCCAACGACCTGGCGCGCCAGATGTTCACCGAGTGGATCGTCAGCCAGGTCGACGACGACCCCGAGCTCGTGGCCAAGGTCGTGCCGACCTACCCGCCGACCGGCAAGCGCACCTTGCAGGACAACGGCAGCTGGCTGCGCACCCTGACCCGGGACCACGTCGAGCTGGTGCGCGCCGGCGTCGATCACCTCGAGGCCGATGCCGTCGTCGACACCGACGGCGTCCGGCACCGCGCCGACGTCGTCGTGTGGGCGACGGGCTTCCGCCCCAACGACTACCTGGTGCCCATGCGGGTCGTCGGCCGTGACGGCGTGGACCTGCACGAGGCGTGGGACGGGCGCCCGCGGGCGCTGTACGGGATCGCGGTGCCCGGCTTCCCGAACTTCTTCATGCTCTACGGCCCCGGCACCAACCTCGCCAGCGGCGGCAGCATCATCGCCGCGTCGGAGGCCGAGATGACCGCCATCGACGGGTGCCTGCGCCTGCTGGTCGAGGGCGGGCACCGCACGATCGAGCCGACCGAGGCTGCCTACGACGCCTGGTTCGAGCGGAACCAGGCCGAGCTGCGCACGATGGTGTGGGCGTCGCCGCACATCGAGCACAACTATTACCGCAACGCCAACGGCGAGGTGCACACGCTGAACCCGTTCCGGTTCGTCGACTACTGGGCGTGGACCCGCACCGTCGACCCGGACGACTACGTCCTGGGCTGAGCCCCGCACCAGCGGGTGAGCACCACGTCGAGCGGCTCCTCGTCGGCCGTGGCGGTCCAGGCCACGTGCCCGTCGGGGCGGATCAGCGCGGCGGCGGGGGCGTCGACGCTGCCGATGACGGGCAGGTCCCAGATGGCGTCCGCCGTGGCGTCGACGACGCGCAGCCGGTGGCGCCACGGCTCGACGGTGGTGTCGTCGGCGCGTGTGGCCGCCGCCGACGGGTCGAGGCGCACCAGCACGGGGCGGGCCTCGTGGAGCAGCTCGAAGGCGCGCACGGTGGTGCCGTCGGTCAGGGCGAGGTCGAGGTCGGGCATGCGGCGGCCGAGCAGCGGGTGGGCGTCGCCGAGGTCGTAGCGCACGTCGAGACCGGCGAGCTGCGCCGCCAGGCGACGGCGCGGCTCGTCCATCGCGAGCAGCTCGGCGACCGTGGCCCGCAGCGCCGCATGGCGCTCGTCGGGCGTCGCCAACGCCACCTGGGCGCTGGTGAGGTCGAGCACGCGGGCACCGACCGGGTGCCGCTCGTCGTGGTAGGTGTCGAGCAGGTCGTCGTCGGCGGCGCCCTGGGCCACGAGCGCCAGCTTCCACCCGAGGTTGACGGCGTCCTGCACGCCGAGGTTCAGGCCCTGGCCGCCCTGGGGCGGGTGGACGTGGGCGGCGTCGCCGGCCAGCAGCACCCGCCCGGCGCGGTAGGCGGCGGCCTGGCGCGAGACGTCGCTGAACCGGGCGAGGCGGGTCGGTGCCCGGGCGCCGAAGTCCGAGCCGTAGGTGGCGCCGAGCGCGGCGCGCAGCTCGTCGAGCGTCGGCTCGTGGGTGTGGTCGACGACGGGCTCGCGCACCACCACGCCGAAGCGGCCGTCGTCGGCCCCGGGCGTGGCGGGACCGATGCCGCCACCTTCGGGGCGGACGCCGAGCACCGGGTCGTCGAGCTCGACCTCGGCGATGATCCAGCTCGTCGACGGGTCGAGGCCGACGAAGGCGATGCCGGCGGCCTTGCGCACCAGGCTGCGGCCACCGTCGCACCCGACGAGCCAGGCGGCGCGCATCGTCGTGCCGTCGGCGAGGGCGACGTCGACGCCGTCGTCGTCCTGGGTGAGCCCGACGACCTCGCGGCGGCGCAGGATGGGCACGCCGAGCTCTTCGGCCCAGCCGGTGAGGATGCGCTCGATGTCGGGCTGGGCCAGGGCCAGCAACAGGTTGTGGCGGCTCGGCGCGTCGGTGATGTCGAGCTGGTTGTAGGCGAAGCCGACGGCCGGGTGGCGTCGGCCTTCGTCGAGGAACCGCTGG
>JAGQTE010000113.1 GCA_020439175.1 Acidimicrobiales bacterium
GAGGCCGCCGGACGCGCCGCGTCGTGCACCACGACGATCGTCGCCGCCTCGGGCACGGCCGCCAAGCCGGCGCGCACCGAGTCGGCGCGCTCCGCCCCGCCGGCCACTACCGCCTCGGCGCCGGGCACGGGCGGCGCGCCGCCGTCGACCAGCTCGGGCGGCAGGACGACGACGACGCCGTCGGCCACCGATCGGGCAGCGTCGACGGACCAGTCGAGCACGCGACGCCCGGCGATCTCGAGGAACTGCTTGGGCTGGTCGGCGCCGAGGCGGAGGCCCTTGCCGCCGGCGACCACGATCGCCCACACGCTCACGCCAGCACCTCATCGAGCGTCCGCTCCGCGTCGGCCTCGGGAACGTCGAGCGCGAAGGTCAACTCGGAGACGAGGATCTGGCGGGCCTGGCCGAGCATGCGCTTCTCGCCGGCGGACAGCCCCTTGTCGGCGTCGCGCAGCGCCAGGTTCCGCACCACTTCGGCCACCTGGTAGATGTCGCCGGACTTGAGCTTCTCCTGGTGGTTCTTGAACCGCCGCGACCAGTTGGTCGGCATCCTCGCGTCCTTGCGCCGCATCAGCGCGAAGACGTCCTCGACCTCGTCGGCGGCGATCACCTCCCGCAGGCCGACCTCGTCGACGTTGTCGACCGGCACCATCAGCGTCAGGTCGCCGTAGGCCAGCCGCAGGACGAAGTACTCGACGGTGGTGTCCGGCTCCGTCGGGAGCGGACGCGCCTCGCGCCGGACGATCGTCGCCGCCCCGTGATGGGGATAGACCACCTTGTCTCCGACCGTGAACGACGCCAACCTCGGCCCCAACTCCCCGACGCACTCGACTCGGCCAGGGTAGTCGGAGGCCGTTCGGCACCGGGCCTGACGCGCCCCATACGTCGTGCCACTACGATGCGCGCCCGATGAGCGATGAAGACCTGCTGACCGAGGTTGAGCTCTTTGCCGACCTCACGTCCGACGAGATGGCGACCATCACCGACGCCATGGCGGTGCGGGCGCTGCAGCGAGGTGACGTGCTCTTCAGCGAAGGCGACGAGCCGACGGAGCTGTTCGTCGTGACCAGCGGGCGCATCGCCATCTCCAACCAGTCGGTCGACGGGCGCGAGTCGATGATGGCGTTGATGGAGCGCGGCGACCTGTTCGGCGAGATGCCCCTGTTCGACCAGATGGACCGGTCCGCCGGGGCGCGGGCGCTCGAGGCGTCCGAGGTGATCGCCATCCCCTACGAGCCGGTGCAGTCGCTCTACCGCAGCCGCCCCGAGCTGCTGTGGCGGGTCGTGGCGTTGCTGGCCATGCGGTTGCGCACCACCGATGCCGCCCTGGCCGACTCGGTCTTCCTCGACGTCACGGGCCGAACCGCCAAGCGCCTGCTGGAGCTGGCCGGCGACCGGGACGAGTTCGCGCTCCCGATCACCCAGGAGGAGCTCGCCGGCATGGTCGGCGCCTCACGCGAGCGCGTCAACAAGGCGATCGCGTCGTTCGTCCGCCTGGGCTGGATCGAGCAGCTCGATCGCCGGTACCGGATCACCAACCGCGAGCAGCTCGAGATCCGAGCCCGCTGATCGGGGCCGACGTGCCGCTGCCGACCCCGCTCGCCCGCCGGGCCCGGTGGCGTGCGGCGGCCGCAGGCGTGCTGTGCGGCGCCCTGGTGCTGACGAGCGCCGCCTGCGTCGGCCGCAAGGGCAACAACGACGGCCCGAAACGCCAGGGTGAGCCGAACCCGGCCCAGCCCTACGCCGACGAACGCCAAGAGCTCGAGACCGAGAGCCAGCGCAGCTCCGGCTGACCGCCGGCGAGGGTCAGGCCGAGAGGAAGGCGATGGCGCGCCGCCAGGCGTCCGCGGCGTCGTCTGGGCGGTGGGCCGGACGGCTGTCGTCGTGGACGAACCCGTGATCAGCGTCGGCGTAGCGCACGACCTCCACGCCTGCGGCCTCGAGCGCGTCGACGTCGGCGGCGGGGGTCCACGGATCGGCGGTGCCGACGACGGCCATCGTCGGACAGGCGGCCGGCTGTGCCAGGTAGTCGAGGGGCTGGCCCTGCGTCGGGCTCGCCCACTGCTCCGGCACGCGGATCATCCCGTAGAAGGCGACCGCCCGATGGAATCGGCCCGTCCCCGCCGCCTTGAGCGTGTACATGCCGCCCATGCAGAACCCGAGCATCCCCACCGTCGACGCACCGGTGGCGTCGGCGGCGGCGACGACATCGGCCAGGACCCGCTCGTCGTCGAGGTCGCCGACGTGGTCGAGGCGCCAGTCGAGCGGTCGGTGCTCGTCGCCGGGCCACGGCTCGGGGGCGCAGACCGCCCAACCGGTCTCGGCCGCGAGTCGGGCGCAGTGCTCGTCGAAGAGCGGGCGCAACCCACCGATGTCGGGGAACACCACCAGGCCGCGCTCCGGTGCGGCGGCATCGGATGGCAGCGCCAGCTCGGCCGGCGTGCCCGACGGCAGCGAGATGCGCATCAGCTGCGGCGCCGGTAGTTCGGCGCCTCTTCGGTGATCCAGATGTCGTGCGGATGGCTCTCGCGCAGGCCGGCGCCGGTCATCCGCACGAACCGGGTCGCCGTCTGCATGTCGTCGATGGTGGCGGCGCCGCAGTAGCCCATGGCCTGGCGCAGGCCACCCTCGATCTGGAACACGGTGTGGCGCACGGCGCCCTTGTACGGCACGCGCCCTTCGATGCCCTCCGGCACGAGCTTGTCGGCGTCGTCCACGTGCTCCTGGAAGTAGCGGTCCTTCGAGAACGAGCGGGACTTCATGGCGCCGACCGAGCCCATGCCGCGGTACTCCTTGTAGCGCTCGCCGTTGACGACGACCACCTCGCCCGGCGACTCGTCCGTGCCGGCGAACATCGAACCGAACATGACGGCGTCGGCGCCGGCGGCGACGGCCTTGGCCACGTCGCCCACGTACTGGATGCCGCCGTCGGCGATCACCGTCACGCCTCGCGAGCGGGCGACCTCGGCGGTGTCGAACACGGCGGTGATCTGCGGCACGCCGATGCCGGTGACGACCCGCGTGGTGCAGATCGACCCCGGGCCGATGCCGACCTTGATCACGTCGGCGCCGGCGTCGATGAGGGACTCGGCGGCGGCGGCGGTGGCGATGTTGCCGGCCACGAGCGGCCCCTCCCACACCCGACGCAGCTCTCGCACGGTGTCGCGGACGCTGTCGGCGTGGCCGTGCGCGGTGTCGACCACGATGAGGTCCACACCCGACGCCACGAGCCCCTTGGCACGCTCGATGGCGTCCGGGCCGACGCCGACGGCGGCGCCGCAGACGAGCCGACCCTCGGCATCCTTGGTGGCGTTGGGGTAGTCGATCTTCTTCTGGATGTCCTTGACCGTGATCAGACCCTGCAGGTACCCCTCGGCGTCGACCACCGGGAGCTTCTCGATCTTGTGGTGTCGGAAGATCTCCTTGGCCGCCTCGAGGTCGGTGCCGACCGGCGCGGTGACGAGATCGCCGGCGGTCATCACCTCGGCGATCGGCACGCCGGGGTCGCGGTCGAACCAGCGCAGGTCCCGGTTGGTGAGGATGCCGACCAGCCGATTCGTGTCGTCGGTGATCGGTACGCCCGAGATGTGGAACTGCGCCATCAGGTCCAAGGCGTCGCCGACGGTGTTGTGCGGGCGCAGCGTGACCGGGTGGCTGATCATGCCCGACTCGGAGCGCTTCACCCGATCGACCTGGGCGGCCTGCTCGTCGGCGGGGAGGTTGCGGTGGATGATGCCCAACCCGCCGAGGCGTGCCAGCGCGATGGCCATGCGATGCTCGGTGACGGTGTCCATGGCTGCGGACACCACCGGCAGGTTCAGCACGATGTCGGCCGTCAGCCGGGTGGAGGTGTCGACGTCTTTGGGCAGCACCCGCGACTCGGCAGGTAGCAGCATGACGTCGTCGAAGGTCAGTCCGAGCTTGGCGAACTTCTCGTCGTAGTCGTCCGAGGGCTCCATGGGCAGATCATAGAAGCCCCGCCCGTCCGGTCCCACCCCGCCGTTCGAGGAACCGGCGCCGCGCCGGGCGTGCCGGTGCAGCTCAGGAGTAGCGGCCCAGGATGGACGCCTCGGCCAGCCGGGACAGCCCCTCCTTGATGGCCCGCGCCCGGGTCTCGCCCACGCCGTCGACATCGTCGAGGTCGTCGATGGTGGCGCGCATGATCTTCGACAGCGTGCCGAAGCGCTCGACGATGTGGTCGACCACGCCGTCGGGCAGCCGCGGGATGCGGGCCAGCATGCGGTAGCCCTTCGGCTGCAGCGACCCGTCGAGGTCGCCGGCACCCTCGGGCAGGTGCAGCATGCTGGCGACCTGCTTGAGGTCGAGGAGGTCGCTCGTCGCCAGTTGGTCGAGCGCCGTCATGGCCTCTTCGAGGTGCCAGGCGGCGTCCTCGTGGAAGTAGTCGAGCACGACCAGCCGCCGCTCGTCCTGCACGCCGGCCATGATCTCGTCGAGCTGGAGGCGGATGAGCCGTCCGTCGGTGCCGAGCTCGACGATGGTGGCCTCGATCTCGTCGGAGATGCGCAGCACCATCTCCATGCGCTGCAGCAGGATGACGACGTCGCGGATCGTGACGGCGTCCTCGATCTCGAGGCGGGCGAGCTGGCCGGCGACCTCGTCGAGCCCGCTCTTGTACCGCTCGAGCGTCTGCAACGCCTGGTTGGCCCGGTCGAGCAGCCGCGGGATGGCAGCCAGCGGGTGCTTCTCGTCGTTCATGTAGACGGCGATGATGCCCATGTCCTCGGAGACCGAGATGACCGGCACGTGGATGGACCGGGCGACCCGCTCGGCGGTGCGGTGGCGGGTGCCCGTCTCGGACGTGGGCGTGTTCGGGTTCGGGACGAGGTGCACGTTGGCCCTGGCGATGCGCGACGCGTCGGGCGCCAGGATGATGGCGCCGTCCATCTTGGCCAGCTCGGACAGGCGCTGCGGGCTGAAGGCGGCGTCGAGCAGGAACCCGCCCGAGCAGATGTTGAGGACCTCGGGGCCGTCGCCGACCACGATGAGCGCACCCATGTTCGCCTGCAGGATGCGATCGAGGCCTTCCCGCAGCGGCTTGCCGGGCGCGACCGCGGCCAGCGCGTGGAGCATCGTGTCGCTGTGCCTGCGGTCCATCGCCGGGCAGCCTACTTGACCGATTCAGCCGCCGACGGGGGACGGCTGCGCGATCAGCTCGATGGCTTCGCGCAGC
>JAGQTE010000114.1 GCA_020439175.1 Acidimicrobiales bacterium
CGCCGTCAGCGCCAGCGCCACCCCCACCCGGCGCCCGAGATCACGACGTGGTCGCCAACGACCCGCAGACGGCATCGCACCAGCCTGCACCCCCCGGACGCGCACGGGGCGTCAGAGGTCGATGAGCATCGACAGCGAGATGGTGGTGAACAAGAACACCAGACCGCACAGCACGGTCATGCGGTCGAGGTTGCGCTCCACCATCGTCGAGCCCGACGCCGATGCGCCGAGGCTGCCGCCGAACATGTCGGACAGGCCGCCGCCACGTCCGCTGTGCAGCAGCACCAGGAACACGAGGGCGACGCACACGGCGACGTGCATGACGAGAACGACCCAGAACACGGCTGGAGAACCTACCACCGGCACTGCGGTCGACCAAGGTCACCCGCCTGGCGCAGGGCTAACCTGCGGCCATGGTGGGCGGCATCCCAGAGCCCGAGCACGCGTGGCTGGTGGCCGCGCTCGGCTCGTGCAGCGACCTGGTGGTCACCGTCGCCGCCGACACCACCGTCACCTGGGCCAACGACGCCTCGCGCCGGTTGCTCGGCTACACGCCGGCGGAGGTCGTCGGCCGGTCAATGATCGAGTTCCTCCACCCCGACGACCTCGAGCGCGCCGGCGAGGTCGTGACCCTCGCCGCCCAGCACCGCTTCAACGCCGACCTGCCGATCACCCCCGCGCTGTACCGGATCCTGCGCGCCGACGGCACCTACGTCACCCTCGAGATCAACGCCAGCTCCGTGCCGAGCGACGACGGCGAGCTGCTGATGATCGTGCGCCAGTCCGGCGACCAGGTCCTCAACGACCAGCTCCTCGAGCAGATCACCGTCAACCGCCCCATCGAGCACCACCTCGACCTCGTCCTCGAGTACGGCCGGTGGCGCTACCCGTCCGAGGGCTACGTGGTGCTCTGTGCCGACGGCGACGGCAACCGCTGCTCGCGCGGCACCGGCATCGGCGACCCGATCCTCGCCGGCGTCGTCCCCGTCGCCGGGCCGACGCCGTGGGACCTCGCCGTCGCCAACGGCACGCGCTTCGTCATCGAGGACCTCGCCGGCTCGTCGCTGCTCGACCCCGCCATCGTCGACGCCGCCTGCGCCCAGGGGTTCGAGTCGGTGCTCGCCCTGCCCGTCGCCGACCCCGCCGGCGACGAGGACGCCTGCCTGGTCGTGTGGTCGACGCCGCAGGGGCCGTCGGTCACGGGCCAGCGCTACCCGGTCGAGAACATGACCCGCGCCCTCACCCTGATCCTGCAGTGGAAGGCCAACCATCGCAGCCTGCGCCGCGCCGCCGACGTCGACATGCTCACCGGCCTCGCCACCCGGCAGCGGTTCTTCGAGCAGGCCCCGATGCTGCTGTCGCTGGGCGCCGAGGCCGTCTGCTACGTCGACCTCGACGGCTTCAAGCAGGTCAACGACCTGCACGGCCACCGCGCCGGCGACCAGGTGCTGGCCGTGGCGGCGCAGCGGATCGCCGACGCCGTGGGCACCGACTGCCTCATCGGCCGCCTCGGCGGCGACGAGTTCGGCGTGCTGTGCCCGCCCGGTACCTCCGCCGCCGACGTCGTCGAGCTCGCCGACGCCATCGTGCGCGCCGCCTCGCACCCCATCGAGCTCGCCCAGGGCTCGATCACCATCGGCGCCTCCGTCGGCATCGCCCACGCCGCCGACGGCGAGGACATCGACGCCGTGCTCGAGCGCGCCGACACCGCCCTGCTGACCATCAAGAACGCCGGCAAGGGCGGCTGGCACCGCCACGACTGAACACGGCGCCACCCACGCCCATCGCTCGCCGTTCGTGTGGTGCCGCGCCGCGCATGCGCGGGTGGACACCACAAGAACGAGCGGTCAGTCCGGGAGGTTGCGGTACTGGACGATCTTGGCGAACTCGTCGGGGTCGAGGCTGGCGCCGCCGACGAGGGCGCCGTCGATGTCAGCCATCCCCATCAGCTCCTTGGCGTTGGCCGGCTTCACCGACCCGCCGTACTGGATGCGCACGGCCGCCGCGGCGTCGGCACCCGCCACCTCGGCGGTGACGGCACGGATCATGGCGCACACCGCCTGGGCGTCCTCGGACGTCGCCGTCTTGCCGGTGCCGATCGCCCAGATCGGCTCGTAGGCGATGACCATCGACGCCACCTGGTCGGGCTTCACGCCGGCGAGCCCGTCACGCACCTGGTTGTCGACCTTGGCCTCGGTCGTGCCGGCCTCGCGCTCCTCGAGCGTCTCGCCCACGCACATGATCGGCGTCATGCCGTGCGTGAAGACCGCCTTCACCTTGGTGTTGACGATCTCGTTCGACTCGAAGAAGTACTCGCGCCGCTCCGAGTGCCCGACGATCACGTACGCCACGTCGAGCTTGGTCAGGAACGCCGGCGACACCTCACCGGTGAACGCCCCCTTCTCCTCCCAGTGGCAGTTCTGGGCGCCGAGGGCGATCTCGCACTTCTTCTGGTCGAACAGCGTCGTCTGCACGGACCGGATGTCGGTGAACGGCGGGTGCACCGACACGTCGACGGCGTCGTAGTCCTCGCCGCCGAGCAGGTACGCCAGCTTCTGGACCACCTGGATGGCCTCGAAGTGGTTGTGGTGCATCTTCCAGTTGCCGCTGATCAGCGGCTTGCGCTTGGTGGCCACGCTGCCTCCTCGTCGACTGCCCGGCGGGTCCGCCGCCGGAGGGAACCTACTTGCTGGCGTTGGGGGCGCCGCGCAGCGCCTCGAGGCCCGGCAGGTCGCCCTGCTCGAGCAGCTCGAGCGACGCGCCGCCGCCCGTCGACACGTGGTCGATCTCGTCCGCCAGGCCGAACTGCGCCAGCGACGCCGCCGAGTCGCCGCCGCCGACGACGGTGAACCCGTGCGTCGCCGCCATCGCCTCGGCCACCGTGCGGGTGCCGGCCTCGAAGCGCGGGTCCTCGAACACGCCCATCGGGCCGTTCCAGAAGATGGTGCGGGCATCGGCGATCAGATCGGCGTACTCCCCCGCCGTCCCCGGACCGATGTCGAGGCCCATCCACCCGTCGGGGATCTCGGTCCCGACGTCGCGCACCTCGCCGCCGGCGTCGGGGTTGCCGATCTCGCCGCCGGGGCCCAGCACCCGCGAGTCGGTCGGGATGTGCAGCTCCACGTCGGATGCCAGCAGCTCCCGGCACGTGTCGACCATGTCGGCCTCCAGCAGGCTGGAGCCGATGCTGTGGCCCTGCGCCGCCAGGAACGTGTACGCCATGCCGCCGCCGATGATCAACGCGTCGACCACCTCGGCCAGCGCCTCGATCACGCCCAGCTTGTCCGACACCTTGGCCCCACCGAGGATGGCCACGAACGGCCGCTTCGGGTTGGTGCGCATCGGCAGCAGCACGTCGACCTCACGCTCGAGCAGGCGTCCCGCCGCCGACGGCAGGAACTGCGGCGGCCCGACGATCGAGGCGTGCGCCCGGTGCGACGCCCCGAAGGCGTCGTTGACGTAGGCGTCCTGGCCGGCGATCAGCTCCTGCACGAACGCCGGGTCGTTGGCCGTCTCGCCCGGGTTGAAGCGCAGGTTCTCCAGCAGCTCGACGCCCGGCGCCAGCTCGGCGAGCCGGGCACGCACCGGCTCCACCGAGTACTTCGGGTCGGGCGCGCCCTTGGGGCGACCGAGGTGGGTGCACGCCGTGACGGTGGCGCCCTGGGCCTGCAACCACTGGATCGTGGGCAGGGCGGCACGGATGCGCAGGTCGTCGGTGATGACGCCGTCGCGCATCGGCACGTTGAAGTCGGCGCGCAGCAGGACCCGCTTGCCGGCCAGGTCGCCGAGGTCCTCGAGGGTGGGAACGCTCATGGGTGGCTCCTTGTGTGGTCGTGGACGCGAAGCGGCCGGTCGCCGTGGCTGC
>JAGQTE010000115.1 GCA_020439175.1 Acidimicrobiales bacterium
ATCAGGTCGTGGTACCAGTGATCACGACCGGGCTCCATCGAGACCTCGCCGCCGGTGCGCTGCACGACGACCACGTGCTCGACGCTCGGCGTCGACCCCACCGCCACGTCGACGTTCGGCTTGAGCGGCGCAGCAGCACCCTTGCGGTACCCACCGTCGGCGGTGACGATCACCTTCGCCTCGCCGTCGTTCACGCGGTCGATGATCGAGTCGGGTGAGAACCCGCCGAAGATCACCGAGTGGACGGCACCGATGCGGGCGCAGGCCAGCATCGCCACCGGCAGCTCCGGGATCATCGGCATGTAGACGGCGACGCGGTCGCCCTTGGCGACACCGAGCCCTTTGAGCACGCCGGCGAACCGCTGCACCTCCTCGAGCAGGTCGGCGTAGGTGATGGTGCGCGTGTCCCCCGGCTCGCCCTCCCAGTGGAAGGCCACCTTGTCGCCGCGCCCCGCCTCGACGTGGCGATCGAGGCAGTTGTAGGCGATGTTGAGCTTGCCGCCGCCGAACCAGCGGGCGAAGGGCAGGTCCCACTCGAGCACCGTGTCGAAGTCCTGGTCCCAGGTGATCAGCTCCCGGGCCTGGCGTGCCCAGAACGCCTCGTAGTCGGCTGCGGCCTCGTCGTAGAGCGAACGGTCCGACGCCAGGGCGCTCGCCGCGAACGCCGGTGGCGGCGGGAAGCTGCGGTCCTCGACCAGCAGGTCGGAGATCGTCGGCTCGGTCATGCGGCACCCCCCGGTGGTCCATCGAAGCGTGGCGAGCCTACCGGGGCCGACCGACCCGACGCGGCGGTCGCCTCAAGGCCACTGCACAGATGCCGATGGTCATGGTGGCGTCGGGACAAGGAACGGGCCCATGGCGGTGGCCTCGAGACGACAACCCACACGAACAGGCTCGGCGCGGACGCGCGCGCCGCTGGCCCGCCGGTTCCAGTTGCGCTACCTGCTGGCCATCGCCCTGTTCGCCGTGATGCTGATCGTGCGGTTCATGGCGACTGCCCAGGCCTTCACCACCGTCGACGAGCGATCCGCCCAGGTCACCGCCTCGTCCGAGCAGGAGAGCCGGCTGTACCGGATCGCCGACCTGTCGACACGCATCGCGCTGACCGACGGCGACACCACCAGCTTGAGCTCGCAGCTGCAGGTCGAAGCGGCCAACCTGCGTGCCACCCAACGCGGTCTCGACGAGGGCGACCCGGCGCTCGCCCTGCCCGCGGTGGCCCCCACCGAGGAGCTCACGGCGCTGCTCGACGGCGACGCCGGGCTCAACGCTCAGGTGTACGGCATCGCCGACGACGCCGACGCCGTGGCGGCGCTGGCCGAGCGCGTCGGACCGGGCGACGAGCAGCTGGCGGGGCCGGCGTCGTCGATCGTGGCGCGCGCCCCGGAGACCGCTCAGCAGGTGAACGCCGTCACAGCGCTGTACGACGGCGAGCTCGACGACGCCATCGACGAGCAACGCCAGGCGCAGACCATCACGGTGGTCATCGCGGTGATCCTGGCGATCGTGCTGGTGGCGGCCGTGTTCCAACCGATGGCCCGCCAGATCAGCAACGAGACGGTGTCGCTCGAGGAGGCCGAGCGCCAGCACCGGGAGAACAACGAGCGCCAGACGTTCCGCAACGACCTGCGCCAGGCGCTCGAGCACGTGCAGTCCGAGCACGAGATCATCGACGCGGTCGGCCGCGCCATCGAGTCGGTCGTCCCGGAGAACCGCGCGGAGCTGCTCCTGGCCGAACAGGCCGACGGCCGCCTGCAGGCGGCCCAGGTGAACCCGCTGGTCGGCGCCGCCGGCTGCCCGATCGACGGCGCCGATGCCTGTCCCGCCATCCGACGCGGCCAGACGATGGTGTACGAGAGCTCGCGCATGCTCAACGTGTGCCCCAAGCTGCCGCAACACGCCGAGAGCAGCTGCTCGGCGGTGTGTGCGCCGCTGATGTTCTCCGGGCAGGCGCTCGGCGTCCTGCACGTCACCGGCGGCGACGGGCACCCGCCGAGCCCGACGCAGATCGAGCGGCTCGGTGTGCTGGCGACGGAGACCAGCTCGCGCCTCGGGACGTTGCGGGCGTCGCAGGCGACCGAGCTGCAGGCGACGACCGACGGGTTGACCGGCCTGCTGAACCGGCGCAGCGTCGAGAACCGGGTGCGCAGCCTGCTGGCGTCGTCGCGATCGTTCAGCGTGGCGCTCGCCGACCTCGACCACTTCAAGGACCTCAACGACACCTACGGTCACGAGGCCGGTGACCGGGCGCTGCGCCTGTTCGCCAAGGTGTTGCGCGACGGGCTGCGCCCCGAGGACATCCCGGCGCGCTACGGCGGCGAGGAGTTCGTGGTCGTGCTCCCCGACACGCCCCCCGACGGGGCCCGGGCGGTGCTCGAGCGCCTGCAGCAGGGCCTCGCCGGCGAGCTGGCCGAGCACGGCGGCACCCCGTTCACCGCCAGCTGGGGCCTGTCGGACCGCACGACGGGCACGACGTTCGACGAGATCGTCGCCGTCGCCGATGCCGCGCTCTACGCGGCCAAGCGCGCCGGCCGCAACTGCATCGTGTCCGGGACGCAGCCAGCGACACCGGTTGCTCCGGTGGCGCCGACGATCGTCGCCCCGGCCGCGCCGACGGTGGACGGCGTTGGGGACGACGGCCACGGCAGCGGGGTCGACGGCACCAACGCCACGTTCTGACCAGACGTTCGGGACCGACCGGCCAACCGGCGCGAGGGTCGGCTCAGACGCGCCACTCGAGCACCCCGAAGGCGCCGAGGCCGTCGGTGTCGAGCAACGCTTCCGCCTCGCCGACCCGGCTGCGCGCCGCCACGGCGGCGAGGTCGCCGATGTGGGCGCGCTCGTGCCAGATCCGGCGACCGTCCTCGACGAGCGAGTCGATGCCGAGCCCTGCCAGCCACGCCGCCTGGGTGGTGGTGCGGTGTGGCGCGCGCACGGCGGCGAGCTGATCGGCGCACACCTCGACGGTGAGGTCCTGCTGCCCCGGGGCGTCGAGCGGCGATCCGCCGCGGGCATGGCCCCGATACGTGCGCAACCACTGCCCGACCGGCCGCTGCGCCAGCGCCGGCGTCGTCGCGGTGTAGTCCACCACCAGCACGCGGCCTGCCTGGAGCAGCTCGAGCGCGTGCCGCAGCCAACGCGCCGCCCCCTCCTGGTACGGGAGGCGCGCGCCGGACCCGACGTCGTCACCCACGGTGCGGTCCGCCCACGCCGACGCGGCGTCGTCCGCCGGCACGAGCACCTCGCTCGGCACCCCGTCGACGAGGGTGACGCGCACCTCGTCCCATCCGTCCGGTGCGCGCTGGAGCAGCCTCGTCGCCACGTTGTCGAGCAGCTCGTTGGCGAACACGACGCCACGGACGGGCACCTGCGGCAGCTCGGCGAGCGAGACGAGCCGGGGTCCACGGCCGCGGTCCGGCGCCGCTACGCCCGGGACGTCCTCGCCGTCGTCGTGCTCCGGCGGGAAGGCCTGCTCCGGCGCGGTCAGGGCCAGGTGGCGCGGGTGCAGGGCCCGCTGCGCCGCAGACCGCTCCACCAGCACGTAGGTCAGCGCGCCGGAGCAGGCGGGCGCGGCGCGTTCGACCGCCTTGGCCAGGGTGCCCGGTCCGGCGCCGACGTCGAGCACGGTGAAGGGATCGGGTTCGCCCAGGTCACGCCACACCTCGTCGAGGTAGCGGGCCACGAGGGCGCCGAACAGGGGGCCGGTCTCGGGTGAGGTCAGGAAGTCGCCCCGGCGGCCGGCGCGCCCGCCCCGCTCGTAGAAGCCGTCCGGACCGTAGAGCGCCAGGTCCTGGTACTCGTCGAAGCGCACCGACCCGAACCGTTCGATGCGCGCTGCCAGCTCGGCCGGCACCTCGGGCACCGACGCCACGCGGACCGACCGCCGATCAGGGGACGGCGACGGCCGACAGCAACGTGGCGTTGTCGGTCAGGCCGGCGACGAGCTGGGGCAGGATGCCGAACACCACCGTCAGCACCAGCGTGATCGAGATCGCCGCCCGCAGCGACACGGGCACCTGCACCGGGCTGAGGTCGCCGTCGGGCACGTCGTCCATGATCATCGTCTTGGCGACGCGTGCGTAGTAGAAGAGCGCGATCACCGAGTTGACACCGACGATGATCGCCAGCGAGTAGCCGGCGGCGCTGTCGGCCTCGACCAGCGTCTTGAAGATGCCGAACTTGGCGAACCAGCCGCCGAGCGGCGGGATGCCGGCCAGCGAGAACAAGAACATGGCCATGGCCACCGCCAGGCCCGGGGCGTAGCGCACCAGGCCGGCGAACGAGGTGAGCTCGCCCGAGCGGGTCTTGCGCGAGGCGGCGATGACCACGGCGAAGGCGCCGAGGTTCATCGTGGCGTAGATCATCAGGTAGATGAGGATCGACTGCACGGCGGCGTCGCCCACCGTGCCCGCCACCGCCAGCGGGGCCAGCATGTACCCGGCCTGGGCGATGCCCGAGTAGGCGAGCATGCGCACCACGTTCGTCTGGCGCAGGGCGATGAGGTTGCCGACGAACATCGTCGCCACGGCCAGCGCCCAGAACAGCGGCTCGACGATGTCGACCCGGAAGGGGAAGGCACCGAACACGACGATCATCAGGGCCACGAAGCCGGCGGCCTTCGACGCCACGGCGAGGAAGGCGGTGACCGGGGTCGGCGCGCCTTCGTAGGTGTCGGGGGCCCACGTGTGGAACGGCACGGCCGAGACCTTGAAGCCGAAGCCCACGACGATGAACACGATGGCGAGCACCGCTGCCGAGGGCACGTCCTCGCCGGCGAGCTTGGTGGCGATCTCGCTCAGCATCGTGGTACCGGTCAGGCCGTAGAGCAGGGACATGCCGTAGAGCAGCACCGCCGAGGCGAACACGCCCATCAGGTAGTACTTGATGCCGGCCTCGTCGGAGCGCAGGTCCCGCTTGCGCCAGGCGGCGAGCATGTACGCCGGGATGGACAACAGCTCGAGGGCGATGAAGACGGTGATGAGGTCACGGGCCGAGGCCATCACCATCATGCCGAGGATCGACGCCAGCAGCAGCTGGTAGTACTCGCCTTCCCAGTAGTCGCCCTCGGCGATGTAGGTCTGGCTCAACAAGATGACGACGTAGCCCGACACCAGGAACAGTCCGGTGAGCACCAGGGAGAAGGTGTCGACGACGAACGCGCCTTCGAACATCACCCGGGTGCCGCCGTCGACGGCGAGGGTCACGACAGGGACGAGCGCCAGCAGCAGGCCGAGGCCCGCGATCGACGACTGCGCCGACTTCGCCTGCTTGGGCGTGAAGGCGTCCACGAGGATGAGCACGGCCAGGGTGGCCGTGACCACGATCTCGGGCGCGAGCGCGTGGAAGTCGATCGAGGGAGCCTCGAAGCCCAGCAGCACGTCAGCCCCCCGCCGCCAGCTGCATCATCGGGGCCACCGTCGAGTCGGTCACCGAGAAGATCAGGTTCGGGTAGACGCCGAGCACGACGATCAGCACCAGCATGGGCACCCAGGCGATCCACTCGAAGCGGTTCACGTCGGGGATGGGCTCGTGCTCGAACTCCTCCGACGGCACGCCGAAGGCGACCCGCTGGAACAGGAACAGCAGGTAGCCGGCGGCGAACACCGTGCCGATGGCGGCGACGACCATGAACACCCGGAACAGCACCAGGTTGCTCACCCCGAAGAAGCCCGTGCTGTAGTCGGCGTTGGTCGGGTCGTAGGCCGACAGGATCGCCGGGAACTCGCCCCAGAACCCGGCCAGGCCCGGCAGGCCGAGTGAGGCCATCGTGGCCAGACCCAGGATCCAGCCCATGCGTGGTGCCTGCTTGAGCAAGCCGCCGAGGCGCTTGATCTCGAGCGTGTGGTAGCGCTCCTTGGTGGAGCCGGCGACGAAGAACAGCATGCCGGTGATGAGGCCGTGGGCGACCATGCCGAAGATGGCGGCGTTGATGCCGAAGGTCGTCAGCGTGGCGATGGCCAGCATCACGTAGCCCATGTGGGCCACCGACGAGAAGGCGATGAGCCGCTTCATGTCCGTCTGGGCCAGGCAGCACAGGGCGCCGTAGATGATGCCGATCACCGCCAGCAGACCGATCAACCACTGATAGCTGCGGGCGGCCTCGGGCAGGATCGGGATGGCGATGCGGATGAAGCCGTAGGTGCCGAGCTTCAGCAGCACGGCCGCCAGGATGACCGAGCCCACGGTCGGCGCCTGGGTGTGGGCATCGGGCAGCCAGGTGTGCACCGGGAACATCGGCACCTTGATGCCGAAGCCGATGAGCATGCCGCCGAAGATCACCAGCTGCCAGCCGTGGGTGATCGACTGCGCCAGACCGGGCAGCTCGATCATCGAGAACGTCTCGGCGCCCGACAGGAAGTACAGCGAGATGAACGCGACGATCATCAGCGCCGAGCCGAAGAGGGTGTACAGGAAGAACTTGATCGAGGCGTACTGGCGGTTCTCGCCGCCCCACACGCCGATCATGAAGTACATCGGCAGCAGCACGACCTCGAAGAAGACGAAGAACAAGATGAGGTCCTGTGCCACGAAGCTGCCGAGCATGCCGGTGTCGAGCACCAGGATGAGGATCAGGAAGGCCTTGGCGTTGCCCGGCGACGGGATGTGGTCCCAGCTGTAGACGACGCAGAGGGGGACGATCAGCAACGTCAGGGCGATCATCGGGAGCGAGATGCCGTCGACACCGACGATCCAGTTGGCGTTGATGAACGGGATCCAGTCGGTGTCCACCACCCCTTGGAGCTCGCCGGCCGAGTCGTAGTTGAAGGCCGTCAGGATCGAGATCCCGATGGCGGCCGTCACGAGGCTGGTGACCAGTGCCAGCACCTTGTGCGCCGTCTCGTTGGCCTTGGGGACGAGCAGCATCACCAGCGCGCCGACGACGGGCACGAAGACCATGTAGGTGATGGGGCTTGTCCAGAATTGTCCGCTGGTGAAGTCCATGGTGGGTTCCTGGGCTCAGGCGTTGATGGCGTTGGTGAGGACGAAGATGGCGGCGAGGATCACTGCTGCGCCGAACAGCAGTGCGCCGTATTGCTGGACCTTGCCGGTCTGGAGGCGGCGCAGGAACTGGCCGCTCTCCTCCGACACGAGGCCCGTTCCGTTGACGGCCCCGTCCACGACGCCTTGGTCGACGTAGCGGTACAGCACCGTGCCGAACTTGCGGGCGGCGACGCCCAGCCCGTTCACGATGCCGTCGAGGACCTTCATGTTGAACCAGTAGGCAGCCCGGGCGAGCGGCATCACGACCGTGTCGCGGATGCCGCTCTCGTAGAGCGCGTCGAGGTAGTACTTCTTCTCCAAGAAGACGTAGCCGATCCGCGCCAGGGGGTTGCGTTCCGTCATGCCCTTGAGCGGCTCGCCCTTGGCGAAGTAGCCGATGCCGATGGCCAGGCCGAAGCCGGCGAGCACGAGCGACAGCCCGGCCAGCCAGTACATGAACGGCGCCACCTCGAGATCGGTCGGGAAGGCGAACGTCGGCTGCACGTAGTGCTCGAAGCGGTGCGCCAGACCGGCGTCGTCGACGGCGCCGATGATGTGGCCCGGGAAGTTGACGAGGCCGATGACCGTGGCGAACACGGCAAGGATCCACAACGGGATCGTGATGATCTTCGGGGACTCGTGCGGCGTGCCGTGGCCGCGGTACTCGCCCCGGAAGGTCTTGTAGTAGGCCCGGCCCATGTAGGCGGCGGTCATGAAGGCGGTGATCAGGCCCATGACCAGCATCAGCGTGTACGCCTTGTCGCCCTGACCGTTGGCCGCACCGGCGAGGATCTCGTCCTTCGACCAGAAGCCGGCGAAGGGGAAGATGCCGGCCAGGGCGATGGTGGCGATCAGGAACGTCTTGTGGGTCGAGGGCATGTACTTGCGCAGGCCGCCCATCTCCCGCATGTCGAACGTGTGGTGGCAGGCGTGGCTGACCGAGCCGGCGCCGAGGAAGAGGCAGGCCTTGAAGAAGGCGTGCGTGAACAGGTGGAACACGCCTGCCGTCCAGGCGCCGACGCCGAGGGCCATCACCATGTAGCCGAGCTGGCTGATCGTCGAGTAGGCGAGGACCTTCTTCAGGTCCTGCTGGACGAAGGCCAAGATGCCGCCGATGATCGTCGTGAAGCCGCCGATGAAGGCCACGTAGTGGATCGACGAGTCACCGATCTCGAGGCCACCCCAGAACACGCCGTACATGCGGGCGATCAGGTAGACGCCGGCGACCACCATCGTGGCGGCGTGGATGAGCGCCGACACCGGTGTCGGTCCGGCCATGGCGTCGGGAAGCCAGGTGTGCAGCGGGAACTGCCCGGACTTCGACGTCACGCCCCAGAACAGCGCCAGCGCGGCGATGAGCAACAACGTCGTGTTCAGCTCGCCCGACAGCGCCTGCTGGTTCTGGAAGAACACGTTGAAGCTGGCGGCACCGGTGGCGAAGAACAGCACCACGACGCCGATGATCAGGCCGGTGTCGCCGACGCGGTTGGTGAGGAAGGCCTTGAGGGCGGCGTCGGTGTTGGCGCGCTGCTCCCACCAGTGGCCGATGAGCCCGAACGAGCACACACCGACGAGCTCCCAGCCGACGAGCATCTGCAGGGTGTTGGAGCTCAGCACGTAGAAGAGCATCGAGGCCGAGAACAGGCTCAAGAAGGCGTAGTAGTGGGTGAACCGCACGTCCTTGTGCAGGTACTCGAGCGAGTACAGGTGCACGAGCAGCGAGATCATCGTGACGGTGAACAGCATCATCGCCGACAGGCCGTCGAGGACGGTGCCCACCTCGAAGTCGATGTGATCGCTCTCGAACCAGGTCATCGACGCACAGACCGGGATGACCTCTTCGTGCCCTTCCTCAGCGGCAGGCTCGGCGGCCGCAGCGGTCGGGGTCGCTGCCGCGGCGGACTCGCCCGTCGCCATCGGAGCCGCGCCGTGCTCGTCGGAGGTGGTCGCCTCCCCATCGGCTGGCTCGGACGTGCCGTGGCCGTCGTCGGCCTCGGTGCTGTGGTCGCCCTCGGTCTCGGCGCCGTGCGACGCCTCGCCGTGCTCGGCGGGCGCGTACACCTCGACGCCCATCTCTTCGGCAGCCACCTCGGAGGGCCCGAGGCACGCTTCCTCTGCCGCCGCCATGTCGGCGCCGGTCGGCGGGTGGTTGACCCGCTGGATCCACTGGCCGGCGATGAACAGCGACAGGATGAAGCAGACGGCGATCGAGGCGATGCCGATCGACGCCGTCGCCTTCTCGCCGAAGCGGGCGAGCAGCTTCTTGCCGAAGAACAGGATCAGCAGGAAGGACCCGGCCATGATGGCGGGCAGGATCCAGACCTTGTCCAACAGGTAGGGCATGGTGCTCGCCTCAGCCCTTCATCAGGTCGACACGGTCGACGTCGATCGAGCGCATGTTCCGGTAGAGCATGAGCACCAGTGCGAGACCGACGCCGACCTCGGCGGCGGCGACGGCGATGACGAACAGGGCGAAGACGGCGCCCGAGGCGACGCCCCACATGGTGGAGAAGGCCACGAGGTTGATGTTCACCGAGTTGAGGATCAGCTCGATCGACATCAGCACCATGACGGCGTTGCGACGTGCCAGCACGCCGTACACGCCGATGCAGAACAGGATCGCCCCCAAGAACAGGAACTGGTTGAGCATCAGGTCCATCAGTCCCTCCTCGCCAGGACGATGGCGCCGATCAGGGCGGCGAGCAGCAGGATCGACACCGCCTCGAAGGGCAGCAGGTAGGTCGAGAAGATGGAGTCCGACAGCTGGCCGGTGGTCTGGCCGAGCTCGCCGACGGTGCGGCCGTGCAGGTCGAGCTTGGTGTCGCGCCACGACTCGGCGAGCACCCAACCCATCATGCCGAGCAGCGCCAGGGCGATGACGACCGCCACGCCCTTCTGCACCTTGGGGCCGTCGAGGTCGTCGGAGCGCCCGAGCGGTGCCTTGGTGAGCATGACGCCGAACAGCAGCAGCACGACGATGGCGCCGATGTAGACGAGCACCTGGGTGACGGCGACGAACTCGGACGCCAGCAGGATGAACTGCGCCGCCACGCCGGCGAGCACGACCACGAGCCACAGGGCGGCGTGGACCACGTTCTTGGTGGTGACGACGCGCAGGGCGGCGACGACCATCAAGATGGCGATCATCCAGAAGCCGACCTGCTCCGGCAGGTAGGTGTAGGTGGTCTGGGCGAGCAGGGCGCTCATCGCGGCACCTTCTTGACCTTGACCTCCGAGCCGGCCTCGTAGGGCTCGAACTCGGGGACGGTCTCGAACCACATGCCGAGCTTGGTCTTGTCGTGGAGCAGGTCGGCGATCTTGGGTTCGCCGTACTCGAACTCCGGGCTCCAGAACAGCGCCTCGAACGGGCAGACCTCGACGCAGATGCCGCAGTACATGCACAGGCCGAAGTCGATGTCGAAGCGGTCGAGGGCGTTCTTCTGGCGGGGCTTGCCACCCTCACGCCGCGGCGGCGCCAGGTACTTGTGCGCCTCGATGAAGATGCACCAGTCCGGGCACTCGCGGGCGCACAGCATGCAGGCGGTGCAGTTCTCCTCGTGCAGGGAGATGACGCCACGGGCGCGCGGCGCCGGCTCTTCCTTCTCGTGGGGGTAGAAGACCGTGACCGGACCGCCGCCTCGGCTGTCGGGCTTGAGGGTCTTGACCATCTCACCGAAGGTGACGCCGAGGCCCTTGATCAGGCCGGGCACCTTGGGCTTGGGAGGACGGCGCGGGGGCATCACCACACCACCTTCGCGATCGCGGTGACGGCGAGCCACACCAGCGAGATCGGGATCAGGAACTTCCAGGCGATGCGCTGCAGCTGATCCTCACGGAAGCGGGGGTAGGTGAAGCGCACCCAGAAGATGAGGAACGAGATCAGCATGATCTTGCCGAACAGGACCGCCGGCCCGAGGAACCAGTACAGGTCGGCGTACTGCTCGATGTCGACGAACGGCAGGGCGTAGCCGCCGAGGAACAGCGTGGCGGCGATGCCGGCGAAGGCGAACGCCGTGGCGAACTCGGCCAGGAAGAACAGCAAGAACCGGAAGCCCGAGTACTCGACGGTGTAGCCGGACACGAGCTCGGACTCGGCGACCGGCATGTCGAACGGGGGCTGGGTCAGCTCGGCCTGGGTCGCCGCCATGAAGACGAAGAACATCGGCAGCTGGGTGACGATGAACGGGACGTTGAGCACCTCCCACCCGAAGAGGTGGAAGCTGTTCTGCGCCGCCACGATCCCGTTCATGTTGAGCGTGCCGGCCTGGATGACCACGCCGACGACGGCGAGCACCATCGGGAGCTCGTAGGCGATGAGCTGGCCGGCGGCGCGCACGCCGCCCATCAGGGCGTACTTGTTGGCCGACGCCCAGCCGGCCATCAGCACGCCGATGACCGACACTGACGAGATCGCCAGGGCGAAGTACACCCCGGTCGGCAGATCGGCGACGACGGCGTCGGGGGCGGCCGGGAGGATGACGAACAGCAAGAACGTGCTGACCAGCACCACCATCGGCGCCATCTTGAAGACGAAGCGATCGGCCCGATCCGGGACGATGTCCTCCTTCTGCATGAACTTCACGCCGTCGGCGAGCAGCTGCAGCAGGCCCTTGGGGCCGGCCTCCTGCGGGCCGACGCGGCTCTGCATCCACGACATCATCTTGAACAGGAAGACGATGCCGAGGATCAGCGCCGTCGTCGGGACGACGAGCGCCATGACCAGGATCTTGATGACCGTGGTCGTCCAGTACGCGGGATCGAGGTCCAGCAGCTCGGCGAGGATCATCGGTCGATGTCCCCGAGGATGAAGTACAGGCTGGCCAGGATCGTGATGACGTCGGGGACGTACACGCCACGGCACACCCACGGGACGATCGACACGTTGGAGAACGACGCCGAGCGGATCTTGACCCGGAACGGCACCAGGTCGCCCTTGGACACGACGTAGTAGCCCATGGCCCCGAGCGGGTTCTCGGTCTCGACGTACGCCTCGCCCTCGGGCACCTTGATGATGCGCGGCACCTTGGCCATGACCGGCCCGGCGGGGATCGAGTCGAGCAGCTGATCGACGATGAAGGTCGACTCGCGCACCTCTTGGAGGCGCACCCAGCTCCGGCTGAACGAGTCGCAGTCGGGGTGGGTCCAGACCTTCCAGTCGATCTTGTCGTAGGGGAGTCCCGGCGGGCAGGCGTCCCGGCGCAGGTCCCAGTCGACGCCCGAGCCGCGCAGGTTGGCGCCCGACAGGCCGTAGGACAAGGCCACCTCGGGTGGGATCACACCGACGCCGCGGGTGCGCAGCTGGAAGATCTCGTTGCCGATCAGCAGCGTCTCGAGCTCGTCGCAGAAGTCCCGCAGCTTCTCCATCGCCGCCTTGGTCTCGGCGATCCACCCCTTGGGGAGGTCGTCCTTGAGGCCGCCGATGCGGTCGAAGTTCGGGTGGAAGCGCCCGCCGGTGACCGACTCGATCTGGTTGAGCACGAACTCGCGGTCACGGAAGGCGTAGAAGACGGCGGTGACGCCACCGAGCTGGGCGCCGAGATCGCCGAGGAACAGGGCGATGTTGGCGATGCGGCTGAGCTCGAACAGGATCGCCCGGATGTGCTGGGCACGCGGCGGCGCCTCGATCTCCATCAGCTTCTCGGCGGCGAGGATGAACGGGACCTCGTTGGCGAAGCTGCCCAGCCAGTCGATGCGGTTCACCAGCGTGTTGACCTGGGTGTAGGTCCGCACCTCGGCGAGCTTCTCGTACCCGCGGTGCATGTAGCCGGGTGACGGCTCGCACGAGATGACCTGCTCGCCGTCGAGCTTGGCGACGATGCGCAGCGTGCCGTGCGTGGCGGGGTGCTGCGGGCCGATGTTGAGCGTCATGCCCTCGTCGGTCTCGAACTCGAGGTTGACGCGGCTGTCGGCGGCCTGCTGGGCGATGTACGCCAGCTGCTGGGACTCGGTCGGTGCGGTCATCAGCCCTCACCCCCCTCGCCGTCGCCGTCGCCCTCGTCCTCGCCGGGCATCGGCTCCACGTCCACGATGCCGGGCCACGGCTTGAGGCGCCGGGCCAGCAGCGGGAAGTCCTTGCGCAGCGGGAAGCCCTCGAAACCGGTCGGCAGGTAGAGGTGCCAGGGCTGCGGGTGTCCGACGAACGTGAAGCCGAACATCTCGGCGCACTCGCGCTCGTGCCAGTTGGCGCCGGCGAAGACCGGGACCAGGGTGCGCACCGACAGGTCGTCGTCGGGCAGGTCGGCCTTGAAGGTGATGCCGTAGCCCTTGGTCGGCGCGTAGAACCGGCAGAACACCTGGAACCGGGTGTCGCCGCCGGCGTAACCGCTGACCATCGGCGCCGGCTCCTTCTCGGGCGCACCGTGGACCAGCAGGTCCTCCTGGCTGTCCATGTCGCGCCCGTAGGGCGACGGCAACCAGTCCAGGCCGGAGAGGAAGTCGAAGAAGGTGCAGTGGAGCTTGTCCTTGGCCACCACGGCGGCGTCGACCCAGGCCTCGCGGGTGACGCGGACCCACAGGTCGTCGCCCGGACGGATGTGCGAGTCGACGACGGCGTCGCCCAGCTCCTCACGCAGACGAGCGAGCAGGCCCTCCCGCAGGTCGTCGCGGGGTGCCTCCGGCGTGGCCTCGGCCTCGGGTGCGGTGTCAGTCGACGACAATCGCCTCACCCTTCCAGCGATCGGCGGGATCCTCGTTCTGGATCCGCTCCTGGAGCAGCACGATGCCCTCGAGCAGGGCCTCGGGCCGGGGAGGGCACCCCGGCACGTAGACGTCGACCGGGATGATCTGGTCGACGCCCTTGGTCACCGAGTAGCTGTCCCAGTAGGGCCCGCCGCAGTTGGCGCAGCTGCCCATGGAGATGACGTACTTGGGGTCGGGCATCTGCTCGTAGAGCCGACGCACCGCCGGGGCCATCTTGTCGGTGACCGTTCCCGAGATGACGACCAGGTCGGCCTGGCGGGGGCTGGCCGGGAACGGGATCACGCCCAGGCGCATGATGTCGTAGCGCGGGGACACGAAGGCGGCGCCCATCTCGATGGCGCAGCACGCCAGGCCCCACTGGTAGCACCAGATGGAGTACTTCCGGCTGAGGTTGAGCAGATACGTGAGCGCCTTCGGTGAGCGCCCGCTGTCGACGAGTCCCATCAGCGCACCTCCCCGACCTGGTCGATCACAGCCATTGCAGGACCTTCTTGCGCACGGCGTACACGAGTCCGAGGGCGAGCAGGGCGATGAAGATGAGCATCTCGATCAGCCCGAAGGTGCCGTAGTCCTCGAGGCGCATGGCCCACGGGAAGATGAACACGGCCTCGACGTCGAACAGCACGAACAGCAGGGCGAAGATGTAGTAGCGCACCTGGGTCTGGGTCCACCCCGAGCCGACGGGATCCACGCCGGACTCGTACCCGATGCGCTTCTGGTTCTGGTACGCACCGGTCCGCTTGTTCGACGGCCGCAGGACGGCGGCGATGCCGAGCATCACCGCGCCCATCCCGAAGGCGACGCCCGTGAAGATGGCGACGGTGAGCCATTGGCGCAGGAAATCCGAGTACGTCTGGCCACACGCGGCGGTGTCGGCCGTGGTGGAGGCGCACGCGTCGACAGCGCTGAAGACCTGCGCAAGCATCGTTCGCGTACCCTAGTGAACACGCGCACAAACGACGAAATCCGCACGACCCGGCCGCGGGGCCGCTCCGGGTATGCTGCGAAGCCTAGGCCAAATGGCTCAATTGCTTCAGTGCACGTGCCGAAGGATTCTCTGTGACCGAACACCTCCCCTCAAGCTCGTGGTCGACGTTCGTCAACTCCGACGCCGCCAAGGTCGCCACGTTCATCGCCATCTGCGGCCTGCTGGTCGTCGGCCTCCAACCCGCCGGCGCCGGCGTGCGCTTCGCCCAGTTCTGCTGCAGCGCCATCGCGCTGTGCTTCGTGGCGGTGCTCGCCTACCGCGACCGCGCCTGACCGATCGTTCTGGTACCGCAGGCGCGTCAGAGCTGGCGCGAGCGCCGCACCAGAACGGCGCTCATGTGCCGCGGTAGCGCGGTGCCCGTCCTTCGGCACGAGCGGCCTTGAACTCGGCGAAGTCCTCGCTCGTGTAGACGAGCATCTGTGCCAGCAGCTCCTGCTGCACCGAGGCCTGCACCTGCTGACCTCCGAGCCGCCAGAGGAGCTCCCGATGCTGGCGCACCGCCAGCGGTGGCGCGGCGGCGATGGTCGTCGCCAGCTCCAGCGCAGCATCGTCGAGTGCGTCGCGCTCGACGATGCGCGACACGATGCCGAGGCGCAGGGCCTCCTCGGCGTCGAGCACCCGACCGCTCAGCACCAGGTCGGCGACGACCCCGTGCCCGCACATCTGGAACAGCTTCGCCGTGCCACCGGAGTCGGGCAGCAGGCCATGTGCCAGCTCCGGCAGGCGGAACCGGGCGTCCGGTGCGGCGAAGCGCACGTCGCAGAGCAGCGCCCGTTCGAAGGCGCCGCCGATGCACCATCCCGCGATGGCCACGACGATCGGCTTGGCCGGCGGGATGAGCAGCTCCTGGGTGCGATCGAGGCCGGCCGAGATGTACTGGTAGTCGGACTCACCGTGGCGGATCCCCAGGTCGGCCACGTCGCGCCCCGACGAGAACGACGGTCCCGCCCCACGCCACACGACCGCCCGCACGGCGTCGTCGGACGCCACCTCGGCGAGCGCCTCCCAGAACTGCGCGTCCATGGCGTTGCCCATGGCGTTGTGCCGGTCGGGGCGGTCGAGCGTGATGATCGCCACGGCGCCGACGCGCTCGAGGCGCACCAACGATGGGCGAGGCTCGGCGCCCGTCGCGCCCGTCGCCGTCGCGTCGTCGGCGTCGTCGGCCATGGCCGCCGATCAGGGCCGCTCGACGGAGGCGGTGCCCTCCGCTGCCGCAGGATCCTGCACCTGCGGCGCCTCGACGGCGCCGTCGCCGGTTGCGGGATCTGCGGACGGATCGGACGCCTCGGTCGGGGCGACGGCACCGTCGCCGGCCGGCACGAGGTTGCCCTCGTCGTCGACGATCAACGTCTGACCACCGGGCAGCGCCGTGCTGGCGTCGGTCGAGCCCTGCTCGACGAGCACGACGGTGCTGTCGGCCGCCATGTCGGTGAGCCAGCCCGGGAAGAGCCCGAAGCCGATCGTGACCAGCACGCAGATGGCCAACGCCGCGGCGGCGGGACGCGGGACGTGGATGTGGTCGGCGGGATCCGCCGGCGCATCGCTGCCACCGTCGTCGCCCTCGGCCATGTACATCGCCACGATGATCCGCAGGTAGAGGAACGCCGCGATCACGGCCGACAGCATCGCCACGACGCCGAGCGCCGCCGAGCCGGCCTGCACCGCAGCGATCACGGCGTAGAACTTGGCGACGAAGCCGACGGTGAACGGCACCCCGGCCTGCGCCAGCAGGAAGATCGTCAGGGTGCCGGCCAGTACGGGGTTGGTGCGACCGAGGCCCTTGTAGTCGTCGAGCGAGTGGCGACCGTCGCCGGCGCGGCCGACCAGCGTCGCCACGCCGAACGATCCGGCGACCATGAACGTGTAGGCCGCGGCGTAGAAGAGCACCGCTGCCGTGCCGGTCTCGCTCGCCGCCTCCACCGCGATGAGGATGAAGCCGGCGTGGCTGATCGACGAGTACGCCAGCGTGCGCTTCACGTTCGTCTGCACGATTGCCAGCGACGAGCCCACCACCAGCGACAGCACGGCCAGGGCGTAGATCAACGGCTGCCAGTCGGCGGCGTACTGGCCGAACCCGGCGACGAACACCCGCACCAGTGCGGCGAAGCCCGCCACCTTGACGGCCGAGGCCATGAAGGCGACCACCGGCGACGGCGCACCGTCGTAGACGTCGGGGCTCCACGAGTGGAACGGCACCGCCGCCACCTTGAAGCCGAACCCGACGAGCAGCATGGCGAAGCCGACGAGCAGCAGCAGGTCGTGCCGCGGGATGCTCTCGGCCAGCGAGCTCTTGATCAGCACCAGGTTGGTCGTGCCGGTGGCGCCGTAGACCATGGCGATGCCGTAGAGGAAGAACGCCGACGAGAAGCCGCCGAGGATGAAGTACTTGAGACCGGCTTCCTGCGACTGGGCCCGGCGCAGGTGGCTGGCCGCCAGCACGTACACGGCGATCGAGATGGTCTCGAGGCCGAGGAACAGCACGATCAGGTCGTTGGCGCCCGCCATGACGACGCCGCCGGTCGCTGCCAGCAGCAACAGCGCGTACGGCTCGGGACCGTCGAGCTCCTCGCGCTGCAGGTAGCCGCTGATCAGCAGGGTCGTCAGGATGACGGCGCAGCAGATCAGCACCGTGACGAACAGGCTGAAGCCGTCGACCCCGTAGGCCCCCCCGAGCGTGCTGAACGGACCTGGCGCCGTCGTGGCCGGCTGCCACCACAGGTCGCGGAAGTCCCACCACAGGATGGAGTTGAAGCCCTGCACCTTGGCCCAGACCGGCACGACGGACGCCACGGCGAGCACCGCGGTGGCGATGGTCCAGATCGGGTACAGGGCGCGGGGCGCCTTGCGCTTGAGCAGCGAGCTCAGCGTCAGCAGGAGCAGCCCACCGAGGCCGAGGATGATCAGCGGCAGCAGGGCCGCCCACGTGATCTCGGGGGTCGGCACCGCACCGTCGACCGGGGCGCTGATCGGTTCGATGCCGATCGGTCCGCTGATCGGCTCGATGCCGGTCTGCGCCACCGACGCCATCGTGGCGAGGATGCCGGCGCTCATTCGCCCGTCTCCTGCGACTCGCCCTCGGAGCTGTGGTCCTCGGTGTCGGCCGCGTGGGTGGCGCCCTCGCCGCCCTCACCGTCATGACCGTGCCCCTCGACCGGGGCCAGCTGTGAACCACGCTCGCTGGTCGGCGAGGACCATCCGGGCACCTCGGCCTCGACGTGCTCGATGACGCGGTCGATGCTCGGCTCGATGCGCTCGATCACCGGCTTGGGGTAGATGCCCAGGAACACGATGAGGCCGATCAACGGGACCATGATCAGCTTCTCGGAGCCGCGCAGGTCGGGCATGGCCTTGGTGGCGTCGTCCGGCTCGCCGTGGAAGGTCCGCTGGTAGGCCCACAGCAGGTACAGCGCGGCGATGATCACGCCGAACCCGGCGACGATGGCGACGGCGGGGTAGGCGAGGTACGTGCCGACGAGGACCAGGAACTCGCCGACGAACCCGTTGAGGCCGGGCAGGCCGATCGAGGCCAGCATCACGACGGTGAAGACGCCGGCGAACACGGGAGCGACCTTCTGCATCCCCTTGAGCTGATCGATCTCGTAGGTGTGCCGGCGCTTGTAGAGGAAGCCCAGGAGGATGAACAGGGCACCGGTCGTGATGCCGTGGTTCACCATCTGCAGCACCGAGCCGGTGAGGCCTTCGCTCGTCAGGGCGAACAGGCCGACGACGGCGAAGCCCATGTGGGCCACCGACGAGTAGGCGACCAGCCGCTTCAGGTTGCGCTGCATGGCGGCGACGATGCCGCCGTAGACGATGCCGATCGTGCCGAGCACCACCATCACCGGGGCGAACGTGATCGACGCCTCGGGGAACAGGTACAGGCCGTAGCGCAAGAACCCGTAGGTGCCGAGCTTCAGCAGGATCCCGGCGAGGTCCACGGAGCCGGCGGTCGGCGCCTCGGTGTGGGCGTCCGGCAGCCAGGTGTGGAAGGGGAAGACCGGCGTCTTGACCATGAAGGCGATGGCGAACCCGGCGAAGATCCAGCGGGCGGCGCCCTGGGACACGGCGTCGGACGCGACGACCTTCTGCAGGTCGAAGCTGATGTTGGCGATCGTCGAGGCATCGCCGGCCTTGGCCAGGTACGCCAGGGCGATGATCGACACCAGCATCAGGGCCGAGCCGCCCATCGTGAAGATGAAGAACTTGGTGGCGGCGTAGACGCGGCGCCCATGGCCCCACTTGCCGATCAGCATGTACAGCGGGATCAGCGTGATCTCGAAGAACATGAAGAACAGGAACAGGTCGAGCGCCACGAACACGCCCAGGCAGCCGGCCATGAGCAGCGTCAGCCAGGCGTAGTAGCCCTTCGGGTCGTGGTCGGGCTTGGCCGCCAACACCGAGATGGGGAACAGCAGGCCGGTCAGCACGAACAGGAACAGGCTGATGCCGTCCACCCCGACGATGAACTTGATGTCGAGCGCCGCGATCCACGTCGCCTCGCTGACGAACTGGAACCCGGCGTCGCCCGTGGCGAACTGCGCCAGCACCACGAAGGTCATGACCCCGGCGGCGGACGTGGCGATCAGGGCCACCAGGCGCGCCAGGTCGCCGCGCTCGCTCGGCACCGCCAGGATGGCGAACACCCCGAGCACCGGGAGCAGGATCGTCACCGGCAGGATCGGGAAGCTGGATGCGGCGTGGCCGGCGGCGTCGCCCGACGCCAGCACGGTGTGCAGGACGGCGGCGATCATCGGACCAGCAACCTCGTGAACATGAAGGCGATCACCAGGATCGCCCCGATGGTGATGAGCAGCGCGTACGACCGGACGTAGCCGTTCTGCACGCGTCGCAGGCCACGGCCGGCCAGCTGCGCTCCGGCGCCGACGCCGTTCACGACGCCGTCGATCACGGTGCGGTCGAACCAGGCGATGGCCTCGAACAGGGCTCGACCCGGGCCGCCCATGAAGCGGGTGACGAGCTCGTCGTAGTACCAGGCCTTGAGGAAGAACCGGCGCTCCCACAGCGAGCGGGGCAGCACGCCCTTGATCCAGGTCAACCACGCGAGCGCCAGGCCGAGGCTCGCCACGACGGTCGAGACGATGATCAGCAACAGGATCGTCGCGCTCGAGTAGGGCAGGTGCGCTTCGTTGGCGTGCAGGTCGTCGACGTCCTCGAGCCACCGGGTGAGGAAGTCGAGGTCGCCGAACGGGATGTTGATGAACCCGATCAGCGCGGCACCGATGGCGAGGATGATCAACGGCAGCGTCATCAGCCACGACGACTCGTGCGGGTGGACCTCTGCGTGCTCGTCGTGGGCGTCGGCTGCGTGCGCCGCCTCGTCGACGGGGGCGTCGTCGGCATCGTCGGTGTGGGCGGTCGCCGGAGCGTCCTCAGGGATCGGGTCGTTCCAACGCGGCTCGCCGTAGAACACCAAGAAGACCTGGCGTCCCATGTAGACGGCGGTCAGCAGGGCACCGAGCAGGCCGACGGCATAGAGCACCGGGCTCTTGTTGAGGGCATAGGTCAAGATCTCGTCCTTGGACCAGAAGCCCGAGAACGGCGGCAGGCCCGAGATCGCCAGCCAACCGATGACGTAGGTGCCGAACGTGATCGGCATGAGCTTGCGCAACGCGCCCATGCGCCGCATGTCCTGCTCGTCGTGCATGCCGTGGATGACCGAGCCGGCGCCGAGGAACAGCAGCGCCTTGAAGAAGGCGTGGGTGACCATGTGGAAGACGGCCGCGGCGTAGCCGCCCGAGCCGACGGCGAGGAACATGTAGCCGAGCTGGCTCACCGTGGAGTAGGCCAGGACCTTCTTGATGTCGGTCTGGGCCAGACCGATGGTGGCGGCCACCAGCAGGGTCAGTGCGCCGATGCCGGCGATGAGCCAGGTCACCCACTCGTAGCTGGCGGCGATGAGCGGGTTCACCCGGGTCATCAGGTAGACGCCGGCCGTCACCATCGTGGCCGCGTGGATGAGCGCCGACACGGGGGTCGGACCCGCCATGGCGTCGGGGAGCCAGATGAACAGCGGGATCTGGGCCGACTTGCCGACGGCGCCGACGAACAGCATCACGGCGATGAAGGTGGCGACGCCGATGGCCAGGCCGGGGGCCTCCGGCAGCACCGTCGTGTAGTTGAGCGAACCGAACGCCAGGAACGTGGCGAACATGGCGATCATGAAGCCCCAGTCGCCGACGCGGTTGGCGACGAAGGCCTTCTTGCCGGCGCTGGCGTTGGCGTCCTTGGTGAACCAGAACGAGATCAAGAAGTACGAGCAGGCGCCCACGCCCTCCCAGCCCAGGAAGGTCACGAGCAGGTTGTTCCCCAGGATCAGCATCAGCATGGAGAACACGAACAGGTTCAGGTACGTGAAGAAGGTCGGGAACCGATCGTCGCCGTGCATGTAGCCGATCGAGTACAGGTGGATCAGCGAGGCGATGCCGGTGACGAACAGGATCATCGTCATCGACAGCGGATCGAGCAGGAAGCCGATGTCCACCTGGAAGTCACCGGCGGGGATCCACGAGAACAGGCTGAGCTCGAAGGTGTGGTCCGGGGCGTCGAGCAGGGACAGGCCCATGAGGACCGACACGACGAACGAGCCGAAGACCATCGCCGTCGCCAGCCACCCCGACAGCGGCTCACCGATGCGCTTGCCCAGGAACACCAGCACCAGGAACCCGACGAGCGGGAGCGCGGGAACGAGCCAGATCGCGTCCAACATGACCGGCCCCTAGCCCCTCAGCACCCGGATGTCGTCGGCCGTCGCGCCCGGACGACGCCGGGAGATGGCCACGATGATGCCGAGACCGACCACGACCTCAGCGGCGGCGACCACGAGCACGAACAGCACCATGATCTGGCCGGCGATGTCGTTGAGCATGGTCGAGAAGGTCACCAGCGTCAGGTTGACGGCGTTGAGCATCAGCTCGACGCACATGACGATGACGAGCGGGTTGCGGCGCACGAGCACGCCGGCGGCACCGATGGCGAACAGCATCGCCGCCAGCACGAGGTAGCCGGCGTTGAGGTCGATGGTGTCGACGTTCACCCGGTCACCTCCCCCGTGGTGCTGAGCTCGTCGACGTCCTCGTAGGACGTGTCCTCGAGCTCGGGCATCGGCTCGTAGCGCTTCGGCCGCCGCGCCATCAGCACGGCGCCGATCACGGCGATGGTCAACAGCGCGGCGGTGATCATGAAGGCGAACACGTAGTCGGTGAAGAGGTGCTCGCCGATCTGGGTGATGTTCTGCTCGCCGATGGCCTGCTGCTGCTCGGCCGGCAGTGCACGCACGAAGGTGTCGACGCCGGCGGCGGTCGTCGGGTTGCCCTGGGCGTCGGTGGACGGGATGCCGGGCACGATCGGGGCCAGTGCCGCCACCTGTCCGGTCACCGCCTCCCCGCGTCCCTCGACGAAGAAGATCCCGGCGATGCCGCCGATGAGCAGCAGGGCCACGATGACCGCTGCCCAGCGCTGCCCGAGCAGCGGCTCGGTGTCGAGGTCCTCATCGGTGTCGACGCCGAGGAGCATGATCACGAACAGGATCAGCACCACGATGGCGCCGGTGTAGACGATCACCTGCACGACGCCCAGGAACTGGGCGTTCTGGTTGACGAACAGCACGGCGATGGCGAACAGCGTCGCCACCAGGCCGAGGGCGGAGTGCACCGGGTTGCGGGCGAAGACGACGCCGAGCGCCCCGAGCAGCGCCACGATGGCGCACACGGCGAAGACCACGATCTGGACGCCCATCAGTGGCCCCCACCGTGATCGTCGTGGCCGTGATCCTCATGACCGTGATCGTCGTGGCCGTGATCGTCGTGGCCGTGATCGTCGTGGTCGTCGTGGCCGTGGTCGTCGTGGCCGTCGGAGGGCGGCGGCGTGATGGCGTCACGCGTCACCTGATCGGCCTCGGGCGCTCGCACGCCGAAGCCGAGCTCACCCGACCAGGCGACGACGCCCTCGTAGGCGGCGCTGCCCGACGGCGCCGTGGCCCGCATCCAGGCGGAGGTGTCGACCTCCTCGCCCGGGCGCCAGTCCTCCCACGGCAGGTGCCGGGGCATGCCCTCGTCGTCGACCACCAGCTCGGCCTTGGTGTAGATGGCGTCGGCGCGGTTCGTGAACGAGAACTCGAAGAGCTTGGACTCGGTGATGGCCTCGGTCGGGCAGGCCTCCACGCACAGGTCGCAGTGGATGCAGCGCAGGTAGTTGATCTCGTAGACGTAGCCGTACCGCTCGCCCGGCGAGACCGGGTCGTCCATCGGGTTGTCGGCGCCGCGCACGTAGATGCAGCGGGCCGGGCAGACGCCGGCGCACAGCTCGCACCCGATGCACTTCTCCATGCCGTCCTCGTACCGGTTGAGGACGTGGCGACCGTGCTGGCGCAGCGCCTTGGGCGTCTTCTCCTTGGGGTACGGCGTGGTGACGCGCTCGCCGAAGATCTGGGCGAACGTGACCTTGAAGCCCTCGAGGTAGCCCATCAGACCGTCAGCTCCTCGTCGAGCTCACGCCTGGCCGCAGCGGAGGCGTTGGCGCCGCGCAGCAGTGCCCAGAACACCAGGAAGAGCACGAGCCCGATGGTGCCGACGAGCGCCGGGTTCCAGTCGTTGTCGAGCGTGAGGCGGATGGCGCCGAGCATGAGCAGCCAGCCGAGCGACGCCGGGATGAGCACCTTCCACCCGAGGTGCATCAGCTGGTCATAGCGCAACCGGGGCAACGTGGCCCGGAACCACACGAACATGAACAAGAAGCAGACCAGCTTCACGAAGAACCAGCCGATCGACCACACCCACGCCGGGCCCCACGGCGCCGGCCCGGCGGGGCCGCCGAGGAACAGCGTCACGAAGATGGCCGA
Organism: Acidimicrobiales bacterium; assembly: GCA_020439175.1. Lineage (GTDB taxonomy): Bacteria > Actinomycetota > Acidimicrobiia > Acidimicrobiales > Acidimicrobilacustridaceae > JAGQTE01. Next base: position 23,526 of record JAGQTE010000115.1, read on the forward strand.
CATGGTCACCGTGTTCATGAACTCGGCGAGGAAGAACAGGGCGAAGCGGATCGAGCTGTACTCGGTGTTGAAGCCGGCGACGAGCTCCTGCTCGGCTTCCACGAGGTCGAACGGCGGGCGGTTGAGCTCGGCCGTGCCGGCGATGACGAAGATGACGAACGGCACGGCCAGCGTCGTGAGGATGGCCCAGTTCGGCAGGATGCCCCACAGCCCGGGGCCGGCCTGCTCGACGACCATGTTGTGGGTCGACAGGGTGCCGGTGACCAGCACGACGGCCATCGCCGACAGGCCCATCGCCGCCTCGTACGACACCATCTGGGCCGAGGCCCGCACCGAGCCGAGCAGCGGGTACTTCGACCCCGACGACCAGCCGGCGAGCATCACGCCGTACACGGCGATCGACGACATGGCGAGGACGAACAGGATGCCGATCGGCGGGTCGGCCAGCTGGAGGTAGGTCTCCTTGCCGAAGATGGTGACCGTGCCGTCGCCGCCGTCGGCGAAGTTGCCGCCGATCGGGATGATGGCGAACAGCAAGAAGGCCGGGACGAACGACAGGAACGGCGCCAGCGCGTACACCCGTCGCTCGGCGCGCTCGGGCATCAGGTTCTCCTTGAAGAACAGCTTGATGCCGTCGGCCAGGGTCTGCAGGATGCCGAACGGGCCGGCACGGTTCGGCCCGATGCGGTTCTGCATGTCCGACACGAGCTTGCGCTCGAACCAGACCATGAGCATGGTCGCCACCAGCAGCAGGACGAAGGTGACGAGCACCTTCAGCAGCACGATGCCGATGGTCGCCAGGTCGACCTCGCCCGACAGCAGCGGGTCGCCGGCGATGACGACGGCGGTGGCGGCGCTCATGCGGCGCCCCCGGTCTCGATGCGGATGTCGGTCACCGGTTGGGTGGCGTCGATGAGGCGGTTCACCGCCACGTCGGGCTGGTTGGTGTGCACCGCCGCGGTGCCGCGCAGCACGGTGGCGTCGGTGACGATCTCGACCTCGACACCACCCCGGGGCGACTTGACCCGCAGGGTCTGGCCTTCCACGACGCCGAGGCGGTCGAAGTCGTACGGGTTGACGCGCAGGACCGTGCCCGGCGTGAGACCGGCGAGCGACGGCGACGCCTGGGTCAGGGTGCCGAGGTCGTAGAGCTTGCGCGTGGCCACCAGGCGGAGGGCGTAGGCGTCGAGCGCCGGCGGGTCGAGGGGCTGGGCCGCCGAGAAGGCGACCATCGGCGGCGTCGACGGTCCGGTCGGCTCGGAGTCGCCGTCGGCCTCGGCGTCTTCGTCGCTGTCGGCGTCGGCGTCCTCGTCGGGTTCGGTGGCCGCGACGGGTGCGTCCGCCGCGTCGTCGGCGGGCTCGTCGGGCACCGGTGTCGCCTCGGCGGGCAGGGGCGCCACGACGCCGTCGCTTGCGTCGGGCGAGAGCAGCAGCTCGAGCGTGATGCCGTCGAGCGACGGCGCCATCGCCACCGCCTCGTTCCAGAGGTCGTCGGTCGAGGCGACCTGCAGGTCGCTCCCCAACCGGCGAGCCAGCTCGGCGGCGATCTCCCAATCGCTGCGGGCGGTGCCCGGCGGCGTGACCTTCTGGTTCAGCAGGCTGATGCGGCCCTCGAGGTTCGTCGTCGAGCCCTCGACCTCGCCGAAGGCCGCCACCGGCAGCACGACGTCGGCCTGCAGGACCGAGGGGTTCAAGAAGATGTCGAGGGCGATGATGCGCCGCGCCCCGTCGAGGCCCCGCGTCGCCAGGTCCCGGTCGGGGAAGTCGGTGAGCGGATCGGCGCCGAGCAGGACGAGGGTGTCGATCTGTCCGGCGGCGGCGGCGGTGAGGATCCCGGCGGTGTCGAGGCCGGCGGCGCCCGGCACGGTCGGCCAGGTGGTCCGGTACCACGCCGCGCCGTCGGCGAGCGTCGTGCGGCCCGGCAGCAGCCCCGGGGCCAGCCCCATCTCGAGCGCACCCCGCTCGTTGCCCCGGCGCACCAGCGGCAGGAACCGCACCTGCGGGTAGGCCTCGGCGAGGGCGGCGGCGGCGTCGGTGACCCACTGGGGAGACTCGGCGACGGACTGCGTCCCGACCACGACCGTCAACGTGCCCGCTTCGGCTGCTGCCGCCACGCGGGCGCGGGCGGCGTCCAGCGCGTCCGGGTCGACGCCGCCGGCGTCCTGGCCCTGCGGGATGCCGTGCAGCAGCGCCCGCACCGCGGTGTGCACCTCGCCGGGCCGATGCTGCAGCACGACGGCGGCGTGGTCGGACAGCGAGGTGCGGACCGGCGTGACCTCGACGAGGCCGATGCCGTCGTGCACCAGGGCGTGGCGCAGCCGCAGGTACAGCACCGGCAGCGCTTCCTTGGGATCCGGTCCGAGGTACAGCACCGTGCCGCCCGGACGGCAGGCGTCGTCGATCGTCGCCTGGGGCAGACCGAGCACCGCCTCGGCCGGGAGGCTGTCGCCGAGCCGGCAGTCGACGTTGTCGGTGCCGAGCACGCCCTTGGCCAGCTTGGCCCAGGCGTAGGCCGCCTCGTTGGTGAGCCGGGCGCCACCGATCACGCCGATGCGCTCCGGGCCACCGGCGTCGAGCGCGGCCTGCAGCGCCGCCGCCGCCTCGCCGAGGGCCTCGGCCCAACGTGCCTGGCGGTGCGCGTCGCCCTGCTTGATCAGCGGCTCACGCAGGCGGTGCTCGCTGCCGAGCGCCTCGAAGTTGAACCGCCCCTTGTCGCAGAGCCAGCCCCAGTTGACAGGGTCGATGTCGACGCCCTGGTAGCGCAGCACCTCGTTGCGGCTCGACTCGATCGCCATGCGGCAACCGACGGCGCAGGTCTGACACGTCGACTCGACTGCTTCGAGGTCCCACGGACGGGCGCGGAAGCGGTACGTGGCCGAGGTCAGCGCACCGACCGGGCAGATCTGCACGGTGTTGCCCGAGAAGTACGACGCGAACGGGTCGTCCGGGAAGGTGTTGACCTCGGTGTCGTTGCCCCGGTTGATGAAGTGGATCAGCGGGTCGCCGGCCACCTCTTTGGCGAAGCGCGTGCAGCGGTCGCACAGGATGCAGCGCTCGCGGTCCAACAGCACGATGTCGCTGATGGGGATGGGCTTCGCCTTGTGCCGCTTCTCCTCGACGAACCGGCTCTCGCCCGGGCCGTTGGCGACCGTCTGGTCCAGCGGAGGGGACTCGCCGCCCTTGGCGCAGACCCGGCAGTCGAGCGGGTGGTTGATCAACAGGAGCTCGAGCACGCCCTCCTGCGCCTTGGTCGTGACCGGCGACGCCGTCTCGACCACCATGCCTGGCGTGCACTCGAGCATGCAGGTGGGCTGCAGCGCCGGGCCGCGACCGGTGTCGACCTCGCAGATGCACATCCGGCACATGCCGACCGGGGTCATGCGCGGGTGGTAGCAGAAGCGCGGGATGTAGATGCCGTGTCGCTCGGCGGCGTCGATGATCAGCTCGCCCTCGTCGGCGATGATCTCGCGCCCGTCGATGGTCACGGGCACGCCCGGCACCACCTCGGGTTCGACCTCGGCATCGGGTGTGGCGGCGGTGTCGGTCACGCCACACCTCCGGGAAGGCCGACCGCCTGCGCCGGAGCCGACGCCGCCTCGGCGCGCGCGGCGCGGGCGATGTGGGCCTCGAACTCGGGGCGGAAGCGGCCGAGCGCCGACGCCAGCGGCGACACCGCCGACGGGCCGAGGGGGCAGATCGTCGTCTGCTTCGGCGGCCAGGCGATGCCGGGGCTGATGTTGTCGGCGACGTCCATGAGCAGATCGAGGTCGCTCGGACGGCCGTAGCCGTCGAGGATGCGCCGCAGGATCTTCTCGAGCCAGTTGGTGCCCTCACGACAAGGCGTGCACTTGCCGCACGACTCGTGCGAGAAGAACTTCACCACGCTGAGGCAGGCGGCCACGGCATCGGTCGTGTCGTCCATCACGACGATGGCGCCGGAGCCCAGCATGGAACCGGCCTTGTCGACCGTCGCCTTCTCGAGCGGCAGGTCGAGGTGCTCCTCGTAGAACCACGGGGCGGACGCGCCGCCCGGGATGAAGCACTTCAGAGCCCGGTCGCTACGGATGCCGCCGCCGTAGACCGGCGCGTAGATGATGTCGCGGAACGTCGTGACGCCGTACTCGACCTCGAACACGCCCGGGTTCTTGACGTGGCCCGACACGGCGAAGATGCGCGTGCCCTTGGAGCCCTCGGCACCCAGCTCGGCGAAGGTCTCGCCGCCGTTGCTGACGATCCAGGGGATGTTCGAGAGGGTCTCGACGTTGTTGACCACCGTCGGCTGCATGTACAGGCCCTTGGCCGCCGGGAAGAACGGCGGCTTGAGCCGCGGCATGCCGCGGTTGCCTTCGAGGCTCTCGATGAGCGCCGTCTCCTCACCGACGATGTACGCGCCCGCGCCCCAGGCCATGACCACGTCGATCGAGTAGTCCGAGCCCAGGATGTTCTTGCCGATGTACCCCTTGGCGTACGCCTCGTTGAGGGCCTTGGCCACCCGTTCCTGGGCCAGCGCCATCTCGCCACGGATGTAGATGAAGGCCTGGGCGGCACCGATGGCGTAGCTGGCGAGCAGCACACCTTCGATCAGCTGGTGCGGGTCGCGCTCCATGAGGAGGCGGTCCTTGTAGGTGCCCGGCTCGGACTCGTCACCGTTGACCACGAGGTAGCGCGGCCACACGCCGGGCGGGCAGAACCCCCACTTGACGCCGGCGGGGAAGCCGGCGCCGCCCCGCCCGAGCAGGCTGGCGTCCTTGACCTGTGCCGCGACCTGGGCCGGTGACATCGACCCGAGCGCCGTGCGCAGCGCCTGGTAGCCGCCGGTCTCCTCGTAGCGGGTGATCGTGTGGCTGTCGGGCGTGTCGAACCGCCGGGTGATGATCTTGGGGGCGTCGGTGATGGTCACGCGTCGCCTCCCGCTCCGGGCGCCTCGTTGGCGTGCATCCACGCCGGCTCCACCGCTGCCTCGGCGACGGGCACGATGCCGGCGGTGCGATCGGCCGGGATGTGCTGGCGCACCCGCGCCAACGTGCCGTGCGGCGGCACCTCGTGGTCGAGCTTGCCGGCGGCCAGATCGTCGATCAGGCGGTCGAAGTCGTCGTTGGTCACGTTGGTGACGTACCGGTAGTTGACCTGCAGGCACGGCGCCTCGGTGCAGGCGGCGATGCACTCCACCTCTTCGAGCGTGAACCGCCCGTCGGGGGTGGTGCCGCCGGGGGCGACCCCGAGCCGCTCGCTGGCGTGGGCGAGCAGCTCCTCGCCCCCGCAGAGCATGCAGGAGATGTTCGTGCACACGTTCACGAGGTAGGTCCCGACGGGGTGCAGCTTGAACATCTCGTAGAACGAGCAGGTGCCGAGCACCTCCGCCGGGGTCACGCCGACCAGCTCGGCGATGTGGCGCATGGCGTCGTCGGTGACGTAGCCGTCCTGCTCCTGGGCCAGGTGCAGGAGGGGGATCAGCGCTGACTTCGGGCGGGGGTAGCGGGCGATGATCTCGCGCGCCGTCTCGAGGTGCTCGGGGCTGAAGCGGGCCATCAGCGATCCACCTCCCCCATGATCGGATCGACCGAGGAGATGACGGCGACGGCGTCGGCGAGGAAGCCACCGTGCATCAGGTGCGGCAGGCTCTGGAGGTTCACGAAGCTCGGGCCCCGGATGTGCATCCGGTAGGGGTGGGCGCTGCCATCGCTGACGATGTAGCACCCGAGCTCGCCGCGAGGCGATTCCACCGGCACGTAGGCCTCGCCCGCGGGCACCTTGAAGCCCTCGGTGAAGATCTTGAAGTGGTGGATCAGCGCCTCCATCGACTCGTCGATGCGCGCCCGGGGCGGAGGGGTCACCTTCTTGTCCTGGATCCGGTAGTCACCACTGGGCATCCTGTCGAGGATCTGGCGGATGATGCGAATCGACTCGCGCATCTCGCCGAGACGGATCGCGTACCGGTCGAAGCTGTCCCCGAAGCTGCCCACCAGGACGTCGAAGTCCACCTCCTCGTAGCGCAGGTAGGGCATGTCGCGACGAAGGTCCCAGGCCGCCCCGGTGCTGCGCAGGATCGGCCCGGTCACCCCGAGCGAGTAGCACTCCTCGGTGGTGATCGCGCCCACGCCCTGGAGGCGGTTCTGCCAGATCGGCTGACCCGTCATGAGGGTGTCGAACTCCTCGAGGCGTTCCGGCAGGGGGTCTATCGCGCGCAGCAGGTGGTCCCGCCACCCGTCGGGCAGGTCGGCCGCCACACCTCCGGGGCGGATGTAGTTGTGGTTCATCCGCAGCCCGGTCACGGCCTCGAGGAAGCGCAGTAGCTCCTCGCGCTCGCGCCACCCGTAGAGCATCATCGACACCGCACCCAGGTCCATGCCGTTGGTGGCCATGAACAGCATGTGCGACGACAGGCGGTTCACCTCGCACATCAGCATGCGGATCCACTGGGCCCGTTCGGGCACCTCGATGCCGAGCAGCGACTCGGTGGCCAGGGAGAAAGCGAGCTCCGTGAACAGGGGACTCGCGTAGTCCATCCGGGTCACGTTTGTGGGGCCCTGCAGGTAGGTGAGCTCCTCCCCGGTGCGTTCCATGCCCGTGTGCAGGTAGCCGATCACCGGCTTGGAGCGGGTGATCGTCTCGCCGTCGAGTTCGAGCACGAGACGCAGCACGCCGTGGGTGGAGGGGTGCTGGGGGCCCATGTTCATGATCATCCGCTCGCCCAGGCCCTCCTGGGTCGGCGCACGGTAGCCCTCGGCCTCCTCGGCCTCGGTCTGCGACATGCGCAGCACCGCCTCGTCGGAGTTGAGGCGTACCCGCGCCGCGTCCAGCGCGGCCAGGTCGGTGACGGAATCCCGCTCGGTCGTGCTCACCGCCGCAGCTCCTGGGGAGCCTTGAACTGCACCGGGATGGAACCCACCGGTGAGTCCTTGCGCAGTGGGTGCCCGACCCATTCGTCGGGCAGGAGTATGCGGCTCAGGTCGGGGTGTCCCTCGAAGTCGATGCCGAACAGGTCCCAGGCCTCGCGCTCGTGCACGTCGGCTCCCGGGTGGACACGCACGATGGAGTCGAGCCGCGGGTCCTCTCCGGGCACCTGCACGCGCACCCTGATGCGCTCGCGGCGTTCGGGGGACAGGAGGCCCACGACGACCTCGAAGCGTCCCGCCTCCATGCCGGGGGGAAGCGTGCGACCCGGGTGTGTCAGGTAGTCCACCGCACAGAGGTCGACACACACCCAGAACCCCTGCTCACGAAGCCGTTCCAGGAGTTCCACGTACTCCTCACGGCTCGGGGGCAGCGTCACCTGGTCGCCGCTGTGCAGCACCGGCACGCCGTGGAGCATCTCCACCTCGACGTCCGCGTCCGGGTGGTCCCCGGGAGTCGCCTCGCCCTGGTCGTCGTTCACCGGCCCTCCCCTTCCGGGGAGTCGTGGGACAGATCGAAGTGGCCGGCCTCGTGGGCTGCTGCGGCCGGTGTCGGTTCGGCCACGGCCACGGCAGCTGGCTGCGGAGCTGAATCCTCGAGGTGCACCCCGGCGCCCGCACCGGTGCTCTCGCGGCGCCGGAGGATCTCGCCGGTCTCGATGAGGCCGTGCAGGGTCACGA
>JAGQTE010000116.1 GCA_020439175.1 Acidimicrobiales bacterium
ATTGGAACCCGGTGGCCGTGGCGTGGGGGATCGCCGCCATGTACCTGCTCGCTGCGGTCACCCTCACCTCGCTCGTGCGATCGCGCCTGTCGCGTCGCGTGTGGCGCGGCATCCACCTGCTGAGCCTGGTGCTCTTCTGGACGGCGTCGGTGCACGCCGTGACCGCGGGTAGCGACCTCCAGGAACCGGCGTTGGCCTGGACGGTGATCGGCACGACGGTGGTGCTGACGGTGATGGTGCTGTTGCGCATCGCCCAGGCCGCGGTGCCGGGTGCCCGGGCCCGGCTGGCTCGGCGCCGGCGGGCGGCGCTGGCACCTCAGGCGTCGCGCACGGCGTCGGCGAGGTCGTCGGTCGCATGGACCGAGCCGTCGTCGCCGACCACGATGGCCGACGCCTCGCGCAACCGGCCGAGTCCGGCCACACCGGAGACGACGAGCATCTTGGCCTCCGCCTCTGCCCACCACGCGGCGCCGGCGACCACGGTCGCCGACCGCACACCCGACGCAGTGGGTCGTCCGGTCGCCGGATCGATGAGGTGATGCACCTCTTCGCCTCCCCGGCGCCAGCGACGCCGCCGGGTGCTCGAGGTGGCGACGCCGCCGTCGCTCACGGAGAGGACGGCCAGGTCGTCGTCGGGCGCGAAGGGGTCCTCGACCCCGAACGTCCACCCGCTCTCGTCCGGTGATGCTCCGGCCACGCGGCAGTCGCCGCCGAGGTTGACCAGCACGCCGGCGGCGCCGCGGGCGACGACCTCGTCGGTGACGAGGTCGGCGGCGAGGCCTTTGCCGATCCCGCCGGGGTCGATGGCGACGCCGGTCGGCAGACGCACCGTCCTCTGGGCAGGGTCGAGCACGACGCCGCCGAGGCCGGGCACCTCGGTCGGATCGTCAGGCGCCGCCGGGCTGTCTCGATCGACGACCTCGTCGAAGGTGCGGTCGTAGCCGAGGGCGGCGACGGCGGCGAGCACCGTCGGGTCGAACGCGCCATCGGTTGCACGCCACGCCGTGCACGACGCCTCGACCAGCCGGAACACCTCGTCGCTGACGGGTACGTCCACGTCGGGCCGTTCGGCCAAGGCGCCGAGCTCGCTGGGAGCGAAGCGCGTCCACGCCGCCTCGAGGGCAGCCACGCGATCGGATGCCCAGATGGCAAGGTCGGCCTCGGCGCCGACGACCACGATCTGCGCGTCGGTGCCCATCGCACGGAAGTGCAGTTCGTGCGCCACGAGGCCGGCGGTGCCGAAGCGGGTCGACGGGGGAGCGGGCTGGACCACGGCTCCACCTTCGCACTTGGCCGAAAACGAGACCACCGCCCCGGGTGTGGGATGGGGCGGTGGTCCACTGGGTGGGTTCCCCGGCCCAGAAGGGCCGGAGGGTGTTGGTGTGGTGAGAGCAGTATGTCCGTGCCATCTGGGTGTTGTCAACGACCTCCCGCGCGGTTTCGGCCCTTTCTGTTTGGACTTCGCTGGCGATGTTTCCGGCAACAGCCGAGCGCATTGGAGGCCATGCCGCCGAGGTGGAGGAGCTACGGCAAGCAGCTCGATGGCGACTGCCCGCTCCGCCCCGGCGCCGCGCGCGCACGCCATGCTGGTGGCGTCATCGACGCCGGAGGACGACGACCGTGAGCGACCCATACCACCCCCAGCCCGTGCACGGACAAGCGGGCTGGTTCCCCGATCCGACCGGGCGCCCGGGCCTCGAGCGGTTCTGGGACGGCATGCAGTACGTCGATCGCACGAGGCCCGCAGGCGGCGGCGCGGCAGGCTGGTACGCGCATCCCGTCCAGCAAGGCCTGCTGCGCTACTGGGATGGCACGTCGTGGACGCCCGACGCCCGGCCCGAGGCCATCGACGCCGCCGCCGGCTGGTACCCCGACCCGGTGCACCGCGAGCTGCTGCGCCAGTGGGACGGGAAGCGCTGGACCCACAAGGCGCGCCCCGCCGGCGACAACCCGGCGCCGGCCTGGTACCCCGACCCGGAGGAGCCCGACCGGGTGCGGTTCTGGGACGGCCAGGCATGGACCAAGCGCACGGCGGCCGCCGTGCCCGGTGCGGTCCGCCCGGCGAAGTCCGGGACCGGATCGACCGCCACCATCGCGGTGCTGCTGACCTTGGCGATCCTGCTCGCCGCCGCTGTGGTGTTCATCATCGTCCGCTCGGACGGCGAAGGCTCGGGCGGGACCACGACCACCTCGACCTCGACGACCAGCACGTCGTCGTCCACGACCACGACAGAGCGCCCGACCACGACCTCGACCGCTCGTCCCACCACCACGACGACACGTCCGACGACGACGACCACGGCGGCGCCGACCTCGAGCTCGTCCACCCCGTAGCGCCCGCACGAGCAGGGCCACTCGGCTCCCCACCCCGTTCTGGTAGCGAACTCGCGTCGTCCTTGGCGCGGTTTCACCACCAGAACGGTTGTGGTCAGCTGGTGGGGATGCCGTCGTCGCCGGGGGAGGGTCGCGTGATGGGTGGGTTGAGGGCGGTGGCGTCCCCGGCGCGGTACAGCAGCGCCGGACGCCCGGGGCCCCGTGAGGCGTGACCGCCGGTCGGCGCCACGAAGTCGGGGGTGGACAGCACCTTGCGGGTGAAGTTGCCCGGGTGCAGCGTCGCCCCCCACACCGCTTCGTACACGCGGCGCAGGTCGCCGATCGTGAACGGCTCGTCGGCGAACGCCGTGGCCAGCGTCGTGTATTCGAGCTTGGCTCGGGCCCGCTCGACGGCGTCGGCCAGGATCTGCTCGTGGTCGAACGCCAGCGCCGGGGCGTCGTCACCGCCGTCGAGGACGTCCTCGACCGGCCAGAACCGTGCGCCCGCGGCGTCGGCGGTCGTGCGCGGCGCCGGGACGTTCGGCACGAAGGCGACGTAGGCGATCGAGACGGACCGGCCGCTCGGGTCGCGCCCGGGGTCGGTGTAGGTGCGCAGCTGCTCGACGTGCCACGGCTCGACCCCGATGCCGGTGGCGTCGCTCAGCGCGCTGCGGGCGGCGTCGTCGGCGTCCTCGTCGGCGCCGAGCGTTCCGCCGGGGAGCGCCCACGTGCCGGCGAACGGGTCGGCGGAGCGCTCGCTCAGCAGCACGCAGAGGCGACCGTGGCGGACGGTCAACAGCGCGACGTCGACCGTGACGGTGAGGTCGGGCCGTCGGGTCGATCGGGTCACGGGCGCACGCTCGCTACTTGATGGCGATGAGGTGCACGACGTACCACTCGCCGCGCCAGCTGATCATCGACTTCACGTTGAAGGACTGCTCGACGCCGTCGACCTCGTAGGTCAGGGTCGAGTCCAGCACCCGCCAGTACCCGATGACGTTGTACTCGATGCCCGGGTTGATCCACTGGGTGTTGTAGTCGGGCACGGTCATCCCGACGAGCGTGGCCTTGTCGGCGTCGTCGCCGAGCTGCGCGTGGTAGGCGTGGATGTCGCCGGCGTACTGGGTCATCAGCCGGTTGGCGTAGTCCGACGCCGGGTCGGCCATGTCCTTGACCTGCTCGTAGGCGGCGAGCGGGAAGAACATCGGCTGGGCGAGCTCGGGGTCGTCGGCCACGATGCCGTCCCACAGGGCCTGCACCCGGGCGTCGAACGCCGGTGAGTCCGAGGACGGCCGGTCCTCGGTCTGGGGGAGCGAGCCGGGGTCGACCGTGGTCGTCGTCGCTTCGCTGGTCGCTGTGGTCGACGCCGGGGCGTCGCCGCCGGCCGGCTGGTCGGCCCCGGCGGCGGTGGTGGGGCTCGTCGAGGTCTCGGTCGATCCGCCGCAGGCGACGGCGGTCAGGGCGAGGCCGGCGAGCAGCGCGGCGCCGGGCAGGAGCGAACGTCGAAGCATCGGGCCATTGTGACCGACCCCGGAGGGGGCTCGCGAACCGCCCGGGGGCCGCTGGTTAGGGTTGCGCCGTGGTGGTCACCGACACCGAGCCCGGCACCGCGCCATGACCCTGCCGGGCCTTCGTCAGGTCGAGCAGGACGAAGAAGGGCGCGAGCACCGCCGCATCGCCTACCAGCCCGCACTCGACGGGATGCGGGGCGTCGGGGTGGTGGCCATGTTGCTGTGGCACGCCGACGTCGGGTGGATCGGTGACGGTCCGCTGTTCTCGATCGAGATGTTCTTCGTGCTCAGCGGGTACCTGATCACCTCGCTGTTCATCGTGGAGCGCGAGCGCACCGGCCGCATCGACCTGCGTAGGTTCTGGGTGCGCCGGGCGCGCCGCCTGCTGCCGGCGCTGTACGGGCTGGTGGCGCTCGTCGCGGTGTGGGCCGCGCTGCCGAGCCCGTGGGGGCCGAACGCCTTCGAGACCACGGGGCTTCGTGGCGACGGGCTCTCGGCGCTGGCCTACGTGTCGAACCTGTGGTTCATCGTCGGCGATCGTGCGTACTTCGGGGCGTTCGGCGCACCGTCGCCGTTCCTGCACACCTGGTCGCTGTCGCTGGAGGAGCAGTTCTACGCCGTGCTGGCCGTCGTGTGCGTGCTCGGGTTGCGACGATGGGCAGCCGACAACGGCCGGTGGGTGGTGGTCGCCGTCGTCGGCGCCGTCCTCTCCGCCGTGTGGATGGCGTTCCTGGCCCGGATGGGGGCGTTGACCGCGGAAGGCTTGTGGCCGTTCGGGGTCGACCCCGCGGGTCTGCCCGACTGGCTGCGGACCTTCCTCAACATGGGCGGCACCGGCGACCAGTCACGGCCCTACTTCGGCACCTTCTCGCGCATGCAGTCGGTGCTCGTCGGCATGGCCACGGCGTTCATCGCCCGGCGCGTCGACTGGTCGGCGGTGTCGCAGCGCACGATCGAAGTGCTGGCGGCGGTGGGGTGCGGAGGCCTCGCCATCTTGTTCCTCGGCACGCCGCGGGACCTCGACGCCATCTTCTACGGCGGGTTCTTGCTGTGCGACGTGCTGACGGCGATGGCGATCCTGGGCCTGACGGCACCGCACCGACCGGTCCTGTGGCACTCGTTGTCGGCGAAGCCGTTCGTGGCCGCCGGGATCCTCTCCTACAGCATCTACGTCTGGCACTTCCCGCTGTTCCTGATCCTCACCGAGGAGCGCACCGGGATCGGCGGCTGGCCGCTCGACGTCGTGCGCATCGGTGTGAGCGTCGCCGTCGCCTACGCCTCGTACCGTTGGCTCGAGTACCCGATCCGTGCCCGTGGCCTGGTGACGACGCGGCGGCGGGTGGCGGCGGGGGTGGCGATGGTGGCGATCGTCGTCGGGTTCGTGGTGGTGTCGGGGTCGGTGGCACCGCCGCCGGGCGGCGCAGACGTGGCGGTGGCCAAGCCGCCGAACCGCGACATCATCGTGGTGGCGGGCGACTCGATGGCCTGGACGCTCGGTCTCGACGTCAACCTGCTCGAAGGGCCGGACGGACGCGGACCGGCGCTCCTGCCGGCGGCGAAGCCTGGCTGCACGATCACGCCGGGTGCGCGGCTCAACGGCGACGTCCGGCGCCAGGGCGACGCCGAGACGTGCATGGCGTGGCCCGAGGAGTGGGCGCAGCGCGTGCGCGACCTCGATCCGGATGTCACGGTGGTGCTGGCCTGGGGCCAGGAGGTGCAGGACCACGTGCTGCCGACGCCCGGGGGCGGCGAGCGGATCGTGGTGGCACCGAGCCCCGAGTGGGAGGCGATCGAACGGGCGGCGCTCGAGCAGATGGTCGACGTCCTGAGCGCCGAAGGCGGCCGGGTGGTGCTGTTGACGCTGCCGTGCCTCGACGCCGACGCCGCCGATTCCGAGCACACCAACACCATGGCCATCGACTCGGCGCGGGTGGACGCCATGAACGCGCTGCTCGCCGACGTCGCTGCAGCGCATCCGGATTCGACGAGCCTCATCGACCTGCACGGGTACCTCTGCCCGGACGGCGAGACGTTCCGCACCGAGATCGACGGGGTCACCATCTCGGTCGACGGCGTGCACTTCTCCGAGGCGGGCGCCGCCAAGGTGTGGGAGTGGCTCCTGCCTCAGGTGCAGCCGTACCTCGGCGACTGACCGTGCTGTGGCGTGGTGGAGCTGGGGGGACCGGTTCCAAGCCCGCCGAACAGGGCAAAGTCGCGCTTCGTTGGATGAGTGGGGTGGGGGTTCTGGACGCGTAGGAGGGGCCCTGCGAGCTTGGCGATGTCTGAAGTCGTCGAGCTCGAGGTGCCCCTGACTCGGCGGCCGAACTGTCGGGTCAGCTGGCGGCGAGGTGGCGGCGGAGCGCCTCGCGGACGACTTCGGCGGCTGGCTTGTCCTCCTCGGCGGCGCGCTCGTCGAGGGCGGCGCGGAGAGCGGGATCGAGGCGGACGGGAAACGACTTGGCAGGTGCTGCGCCCATGCGGGGTCGGCCCCGGACTCTGCGAAGCTTCGAGAGGTCGAAGCCGGCCTCCGCCTCGGCGACGTACTTCTCGATCAACTCGTCGGTGATGTCGAGGCCGGTCTTGGTGCGGCCGTAGATCTGCTTCGGCTTGTCACTCATCAGGTTCTCCGAGTCCTCGGAGCAGGGGTTCGTACTTGGCCTGCATGCGCATGGTGTGGATCACGAGCTCATCGTCGCCCTGGTCGACGACTGTGACGACCTCAAGGAGGTTCGCCGCTGAGTCTGGACCGACGTAGAGCAGCCTGACATCGTCTTCGTACGCCTCGATGACGAGTGCGTGATCGATGGCGTGGACTATGTCTTCATCGGACACGCCGTGCTTGCGGGCTGATGGGTGGATGTGGCGTTCCATTATCGTATCGCGAAACTCTGGGTCAGGACGTGGCGGTGCGCCAGAGGTCGTCGAGGGCGTCGGTGAGGTGCTCCTCGAGGGGCGGGAACAGGCGGCTGTAGCTCCGGGATCGGCCGGAGCGGTCGCGGTCGCCGACCTTCGACGAGGACGTGGTCGCCCTGCTCCGAGCATCGACCGCGTGTCGCGCGCGTGTGTCCCGGGCCGAATCCGCCGTCCTCCACCTGTCGCCGAGAACGACCTCTGGCCTGGGCTGTGCCCAGGCCAGGTCGATCGTCATCGAGTGGAGCTGGGGGGAATCGAACCCCCGTCCGCCAGGTGGTGACCGCTCGCGCTACGACCGTTCCTGCGATTCCGGTTCACGGCTACCGGCCTGCCAGGTCAGGTGGGCCACGAGGACCCCGCCGCCAGGTCTTTCCCTGAGGTCAGCGGTCTTTCACGCCGTCAGCGGTCTCTCCCTGCTGTCCACCGCTGCTTCTGTTGCCGGGCTGCAGCGGTCAGGCCCCGCGTGCCATTGCTGGTCGCGATTTTCGCTCTCGTCTCCTGAGTGATCAGGCGGCGAGGGCGAACTGCTCATCATTGGCAGTTGTGGTTGTGCCCCCGATTAACGAGTCTGAGGCAACTCGGGTCGCACGAATCGGCTCCCGGTCCCGTCGTCGAAACCGATCAGCCCCTTCGTTGTGGCCCTCCACCATATCGGCCCGACACGGCGCTTCGGCCCGGCGGTACGCTCCGGGCTTCGATCGTCGTCCGACGGTCGAACCAGGAGGGGTGCCATGTCGGTTCAGCTCGCAGCCGTCCTCGCCCAATCGAGCGACGTCAGCTTCAACGTCGGGTACTACCTCGGCGGTGTGATCATCGGGGGCCTCGTCGGCGGCGCCATCGGTTCGGCCAAGAACCGGGTCGGTCTGGGCGTGCTTCTCGGCGCGCTGCTCGGCTGCATCGGTTGGATCATCGTGGCGATCCTGCCCCGCAAGTCGCCGTACTGATCGGCGCCGGCCATTGGGACGCGGCCGTCAACCGAACAGCTTGGTGACACCGAGTCCCACGAACAGGGCCGAGCACATCCACACCGTCTGGCTGCGCAGGCGGTTGGCGATCGTGGCTTCGAGCCTGGCCATGTCGGTGCGCAGGCTGCCGATCTCGGTGTGGAGCTCGGTGCGCAGCTCGGAGAGCTCGGCCCGCAGGAACGCCTTGGTGACGAATCAGCGATGCAGCATCGGTTGGTGACGTCCCCCGTCGGGCGGCGTCAGTCGGCAGGCTGGCGGCGGGCCCGGGCGATCTCCCGGGCGGCTTCTCGATCAGCCGTGCGCTGGGCGATCGCCTGGCGCTTGTCGATCGTCTTGCGGCCGCGCGCCAAGCCGAGCTCGAGCTTGGCCCGCCCCTCGCGGAAGTAGAGCTTGAGCGGGACGATCGTGAGCCG
>JAGQTE010000117.1 GCA_020439175.1 Acidimicrobiales bacterium
CGATGGCGGCGGCACGTTGGGCGGCGAAGGCGCCGCCGGCCGGATTGGCCGGGTCGTAGCGCAGCACCTCGAAGTGCACCGGGACACCGTTCTCCCAGCAGCGGAAGAGGTAGATGTGGCCGGCCTCGGGCGTGGTCGGACCCTTCAGGCCCGAGTCGAACACCACGGCGGCGTTCGTGTACGTGCACGTCCACGCCGAGCCGCTACCGCCGACCGGCACCGTCGCCACCGTGCTGCCACCCCCGCCTTGGACCAACACCACGGTCGGAGTCCCCTCCACAGTCCCTGCGCCACCGGTCACTGCGCCGCCGAGGTCGGATGCGCCGGCGGGAGCAGTCGTCGCGAGGCCGATCGCGACTGTCAGCGCTAGGAACAGGAATCGTTCACGCCCTGCCACTGCTGAATCCGGTCGATTGATTCGACTCGCCATTGGTCTGCGTCCTTAGTGAGATTGATGGTCAGGAGTTCGGTGACGACCGCGTCGTTCAGGACGACGCCGGTTGCCGTATTGACTTGAAGCAGGTCGTCTACGGCGCAGTCGGTGACTGAGGATTGGGTCCCGTTGATCGATGGGTCCGAAAGGGAGTGCCCGTACGCCGAGTCGGAGGGAATCCGCGTCGCGAGTCCTTCCGCGGCCTTTCGACTCGTTTCCGACCTCGCCTGTTCGAGCGCGGCGCCGGTGGCGTACTTCTCGAGGTCGGGGTGGTCGGGGTCGGGGGGATCGTTGGCGGCGAGCCACGTGCGCCAGTAGCCGTCGACGGCCTCGAGCACGGCGGCCTCCTCGTCGGCCATGGCGGTGGTGCCCGGAGCCGAGGTGCCGGTGCCAGCCGTGGCGCCGGGGGCGTCGGTGCCGGCGGTGGGCGGCTCGGGTTCGGCGTCACCGTCGCTGCTGCACGCGGTGATGCCGAGCGCCAGGCAGCAGGCGGCAGCGGCGAGGCGCGGACCGGCGCGAGCTACGTGGCGACCGGTGCGATGCGGGGCGGGAAGCGCCATGTGGGTTGTCCTCTCGTCGTTGCGTCGATCGACGACGCCAAGAGAACCTATGAGAAGGCATGAAACGTCACAAGACTGTAGATTGTTGAATCGGTCACATCCACTACGGTGCGTACCCAGTGACCCACAGCTCGCGCGCCTGCGAGACTCGACGGCCGTGCCGCCGACCACGATCTTCCACATCGCCGACCGAACCGCTTGGGCCGACGCGCAGGAGGCCGGCACCTACCGATGGTCGACGCGGGACCAGACCCTCGACGAGGTGGGCTTCATCCACTGCTGGTTCGAGCAGCAGGTGGTTCCCACCGCGGCGCGTCACTACGGCGATGCCGACCCCGCCGAGCTGGTCGTCCTCGTGATCGACCCGAGCGTCGTGGCCGCCGCCGGGGCTGAGGTACGCGTCGAGGCGGCACCGCACGGCGAGGACTACCCGCACATCTATGGCGATCTGCCGCCCGCCGCCGTCGTCGCCACCCGGGCGCTGGCCCGCGCCGTCGACGGCACCTGGGCGCTGCTGCCTGCGTGAGGTGGATCAGCCGCTGATGATCGTCAGCGTCTCGAGGTCGTCCATGTGCGCGGTGTGCCGCTCGGCCATGGCGCAGAACATGGCGTCGCCGCGGTCGTGCCGCCCGACGAGCATCGATGCCACCACCGTCATGTGCAGCCCCGCCCCGGCGTTCGCCCGGTACTGCGCCCACAGCGCATCGGCCGAGAGCTCGACACCTCCGGCGGCGAGCGACTGCCGGTAGACCTCGAGCAGGTCGCGCTCGTGCGTGCGGCGGTCGTCGATGCCGAGCCCGCCGCCGAGGAAGTAGGCGGCGTCGCTCGCCCCCACGCCGACGGCCGGGGTCTGCCAGTCCACCACCGTCAACGGCGGTGCGCCCGGGCCGGTCCCGAACAGCATGTTGTCGAGCCGGTAGTCGGTGTGCAGCAGCGTCAGGGGACCCTCGTCGGTGGCGAGCCAGTCGCCGATGCGCCCGCTGAACGCCTCGACGACCGCGAGCGTCAGGTCGGGCAGCCGGTCGCCGTAGCGCTCGGCGAACCCGCCGGCGAACCCGTCGTACATCGAGGCCAGGATCATCGCCGAGTCCGGGCGCGCCCGGTGCGCCAGCCACTCGCGCCCGTCGAGGCTCGGATCGTCCCAGTACGAGGCGTGCAGCTTGCCGAGCTCGGTCATGGCCAGCGCCGCCTCGTCGATGGTGCAGCCGGCGATCTGATCGCCCTGGCGCGCCGGGGCGATGTCCTCGAACAGCAGCACGAACTCGCCGGTGTCGGGGTCGAGCTCGGCGACGTGACAGAACGGGATGCGCATGGCGCAGCGGTCGGCGAGCTCCCGGTAGAAGCTGACCTCGCGCACGTAGGTGCCCGTCATCAGCCCGGCGAGGCGGCTCCGCTCGTCGGCGGCGGCGAACTTGCCGACGACCGTCGACGGCACCCCGGCGCCGGCCCCGGACCCGGCCGCGCCGTCGTCGGCGTCGTCGATGCCCGACCACGTCAGCGTGAAGCGGACGTTCTGGCCGACCTGGCCGGTGCCGATGCCCTCGGCGGTGTGGCGCTCGACGACCGCACCGGCCGGCGCCGCGCCGGACGCCACGAGGGCGTCGGTCAGCCATGCGTCGGTGATGTCGTTGGGGCGGGCGATGAGCGGTGCAGGTACGGGCATGGTCAGCTCCCGGGAGTGGCGATCCAGCCTGGGTTGGCCGGCAGATCGGCGGCGGCGACCGCGGCGGGTCGCACGGCACGGTACGCCTCGACGACCGACGCCAGCTCGCCGGGTGTGGCGCCGTGCAGGATCACGCTGTCGGCGCCCAGCTCGAGCTGCCCGGCCACCCGGGCGGCGCAGTCGGCGGCCGATCCCGTGGCCGACGCCGCCAGCCACTCGTCGGGGATGACCGTGTCGATGTGCGCCAGCTGCTCGGTGGTGGCGACGGCGTCGATGGCGCCCGTCATCGAGGCGACGACCTCGTCCGCCCGCAACCGGTCGAGATCGGCCGGGTCCCAGCCGTTGACCGACACCATGAGGTCGCCGTACGCCTGGCAGTAGGTGGCGAGCCGACCGGCGAGCTTGCGCAGGCGCAGGTCCTCGTCGATGTCGTCGGTGACGGTGGCGAGCACCGACCAGATGCGCACCGACGCCGGATCGCGGCCCGCCTCCTCGGCGCCACGGCGGATCGTCGCCACGCAGCGCGCCAGCGCCTCGTCGCTGAAGAAGGTGTGCAGGATGACGCCGTCGGCGATGCTGCCGGCCAGCTCGAGCGTCTTCGGTCCCATGGCGGTGAGCAGCACCGGGATGTGCTCGTCGAACGTCGGGTCCTGCATCAGCAGCGGGTAGCTGCCGGCGGGGCCCTGATGCCCGGCGACCATCTCGCCGTGCCACAACCGGCGGTAGATGCCGATGGCGTCGACCAGCTGCGCCGACGTGACGTGGCGCAGCCCCATGATGTCGTTGAGGAACCCGAAGCCTCGCCCGAGGCCGAGGCCGAAGCGGCCCCCGGTGAGCCGGTGCATCGTCGTCGCCATCGTGGCGGTCACCATCACGTGGCGGGTGTTGTGGTTGGTGGCCCCGGTGGCGATGCCGGGCGTCTCGGTGGCGGCGCCGATGGCGCCCGACAGCACACCGGCATCCTTCACGTTGAACCGCTCGGAGATGAACGCCGAGCCCAGGCCGATCGCCTCGGCGTCGCGGGCCTGGTCGATGCAGTCGCGGGGCGAGTCACTGTGCCCGGCCAGGGCGTAGAAGCCGAGCTCGGTGAGGGCCGGCGAGGCTCCGGCGAGAGGGGCGGCGTCGGTGGTCATGGCAGCGGAGCGTACGGGGCGCAACGCCGAACGTGGCGACCCGGATCGTGCCTAGGCTGCGCGACGCGCTCAGCCGAGCGCCGACCGGCGGGCCCGCCTGCGTCCGCCGCACCAGGAGGATCACGCCATGCCCGAGCCCGGCGCCACCGCTCGCCCTGCCCTGCACCACGTCGCCTTCGCCACGCGCGACCTCGACGAGACGCACCGCTTCTACCACGAGGGCCTCGGCCTCCCGCTCGTGCACACCGAGCTCACCCGGTGGGACCAGGGCTACTTCCGCCACCTCTTCTACGACCTCGGTGACGGGTCGGCCATCGCCTTCTTCGACCTGCACGACGCCGGCGAGCCGACGCCGATCCGCACCGCCATCTCGACCGACCTCGGCCTGCCGGCGTGGGTCAACCACATCGCGCTGCGCGTCGACGAGACGACCAAGCCGCAGATCGTCGAGCAGCTGGCCGCCGTCGGCTACGCGCCGGAGATCGAGATCGATCACGGTTGGTGCGTGTCCGCGTACCTGACCGACCCCAACGGCATCCTCGTGGAGCTGTGCCTCGATCGCCCAGGCATCCCGGTCGACGAGGCCGAGGCCGAGCGCCTCATGCACGCCACGCCCGACGCGTGACGCGGTGCGCATGAAGGCGCTGCTGCACTACCGCGCCACGCCGGGGTTCGTCGCCGCCGTCGCGTCGCACGCACCCGAGTGGCTCGACGTGGCGATCGTGCCCGAGGACGACGCCGACGCCCTGGCGCGCCTGCTGCCCGAGACCGAGGTCCTGCTGCACGTGCTCGAGCCCGTCACGGCGCAGCTCATCGCCGCCGCACCTCGCCTGGCGCTGATCCAGAAGATCGGCGTCGGCGTGAACACGATCGACCTCGACGCCGCACTGGCGCACGGTGTCGGCGTGGCCAACATGCCGGGTACGAACGCCCCGGCGGTGGCCGAGCTGGCGCTGGCGCTCATGCTGGCGACGTTGCGCCGCGTCGTCACCCTCGACGCCACGACGCGCGCCGGCCGGTGGTGGGACGTCGACGCCTCGGTCATCGACTCGATGGGCGAGCTCGGCGGTCGCACGGTGGGCCTCGTCGGCTTCGGCGCGACGGCACGCCGGTTGGCGCCCGTGCTCGTCGCCCTCGGCGCCGACGTCCGGTACACGGCGACGGCGCCCCACACCGACGCGCAGGGCCTGGCCGAGTGGCGCACGCTGCTGGAGCTGC
>JAGQTE010000118.1 GCA_020439175.1 Acidimicrobiales bacterium
CCTGTCAGAACAATCTCAACTCTCATCACTGCTGGAATCTCATATCATCCCGCAGATGGTGCGGGTGGCGACGTGGAACATCAGTTGGGCGGTGCACGACCGAGCGGCGCGTCTCGGCGCGCTCGTGGCGGAGCACGGGCCGGTGTCGCTTATCTTCCTGCAGGAGGCGAATCCGGCGGGGCTCGATCGGTTCTGCGAGGCGGCGGGTCTCGATTGGTGGTGCTCCGTCGACTCGGCCTTCCCGGACCTCCTCGCGGCCAGGGGTCGCGTGGCACGACGCGGGTCTCGCGCACCACGTGCCGCCGCCATCGCCGGCGTCGGTGAGGGTCTGCGCAGCCCGACCCCGTTCCCGGATGTGCCACTGCCCGAGAAGGTGCTCGCCGGCTGGGCGCCGATCGACGGCACGCTCGCCACGGTCGCCTCGTACCACGCGCCGACGGGGAGCCATGGCCTGAACAAGCCGGCCCAGGCGGTGCAGTTCGCCCAGTGGCTCGGCGCGCTGCGTGGTCCGGTCGTGCTCGGACTCGACGGCAACACGCCGCGCGTCGACCCGATCGACCCGTCCGGCGTCCGGACGCACTGGCACACCGGCGATCGGCACCTCGACGGGCATCCCGGCGACGACCTGCTGCTCGGGCCGGAGCCGCTGCACCCGTTGCGGGACGCACTGCGGGTGTGGCTCGAGTCGCACCCCGACGAGATCGATCGGTCGCGACCCGAAGGGCCGCTGCGGGTGTCGTACAAGACCCGCCCGGACAAGCCGTACCGGTACGACGCCATCTGGATCACGCCTGACTTCGGTGTCGACGGCATCGAGTACCGCTATGACGAGGCGATCGCCGCCGGCACCGACCATGCGCTCGTCGTCGCCGACCTGTCGCACGACCCGTCCGGCGGCGTCACCGAGCTGGCGGCGTCGCTCGCGGCGACGACCGACCTCGACGACCTCCCGAACCGGGCCCGCCGGCTGGCGGCATGGCTCGACGTCGCCGACGTGCTGGATGCTGCGGAGCCGGACCGGCGCCTGGAAGGGATCGACGTGGTGCTGCGCGACGCCGTGCGCAACCCCGATGACCCGTTCGGATCGTTCGTCGAGGCGTCGGCCCCCGTCACCGACCTCTACGCGCGCTATCGGACCGACCACCTCGGCCTGGTGACGGCGTGCCTCACCGGCATCATCGAACGGTCGGCCTGACGCCGTGGCCCGCCGTCTGAGCGCCGTGACCGCCAACCTCGCCTGCGGCGGCCCACATCCCGCAGAGCGCGTGTCCCAGGCCGAGGACTGGCTCGCGGCAGCGGCCGAGGAACGGATCGACCTGCTGTTCCTGCAGGAGTGTCCGCCGGGCGTGCCGGACGGTGCACTCGGCGATGCCTACGAGCTGTGCACCTACGCCGGCGACCTGCCGCCCTACCGGTGCCGTTCCGTCGTCGCCGTGCGCAGGTCGCCCGGCGTCCGCGCCGAGCCGTACTTGCTGCGCCGACAGGCCTACCACCGGTCGTACCTGGCGGCTGCCACGGTGACGGTCGAGGACGCGGCGTCCTTCGTCGCCGTCAGCGTCCACGCCAGCCCGACGCCGTACGACCGGCGGTATGCGGCCGACTGGGGTGCGCCGCTGCCGCCCGTGCGTCCCGTCGCCGTTCGCCCGCAGCTGTGGGACGCGGACTTCGTCCTGGCGACGCTCCAGGACCTCGCCCGTGATCACGACGTGCTGGCGGCCGGGGACCTCAATGAGGCGCGCGGCTACGACACGTCGGAC